>NZ_JAHREU010000079.1:30592-32771 GCF_020883145.1 Microcoleus sp. CAWBG27 | reverse complement strand
GTTCTATCGCTTTCGCCTGGTTTACTGAACCATGTAACTGTAGTTAATTAGATCGTGTCTTCTCTGTTTAATCATCATGAGTAAGTGTCAGTAACATTGTACCTCATCTTTCTGAGAAAGGCTATATATCATTTGTATTATCTTTTTTATCAGGTAGATGAGACATAATTCGTAAATGCAGTTTTTAGGGGCGTAACTTGCTAAGTAATAAATCTAAGAAGGGCTAAAGCCCAACAACGTACCTAATTTTTAGAATGAGGAAAAATATATTTTTTTATATTTATATAAATTTGTATGATATTCAATTTTATTTTTCACAATCAAGGCGTCAGCTATGAAAAGCTCGGATTGATTTCTGAGGCGACTTGCCAGAAGAGAGCAGCATCAGGTAAAATTGCTTGTTAGAATTTTTAGATCAAAAGTCAATCAAAAAATGTGCAAACTAGCGATCGACAAAACCAGTCTAGCAAGCCTGCTGGCTGTCACCTTAGCCCTAGCAGGCAACAGCTTTTTACCTTTGGGTGACAATGCGAGTTTTGCGAGGGAAATTGCCCAAGCTAACGAACCAGAAAGAGTTCCAGACGGCAAGATGGTTCCCGTTAATGGCAAAGCTAATGTGAGATTAACGAATAAAACCAGCGATCGACTATTTTATCAAGTAGTTGGACAAACTAACCGCCGCACCTTAGCCGAAAATTCAACAGTCGCGCTGCAAGCATTGACACTACCTGCATCCATTGTATTTAGGCGACTAGACGGCGCATTCTTGAAAGCGAGTTTAAAACCGGTTGGTGAAGGCACAGTAGAAGTAAGATTAGACGAGACAAATGATTTAGGTTTGGATAAAAGATCTTTAAGCATTCGGAATGATGGTGCACTGTTTCTCCGATAACACGGCGCTTGAAACAGCCCGGTCTTCTTATCCCAAGCGTATTGATATAAAATCAATTTGGCGATCGCCCTGGCAACTCGAACTCACCTTCAATACACCATCCGAATCCCTATGTCAATCAAAAAAATTCTTTCCATAGCCCTGTTAATTTTCATCCCCATTTCCATCGCGGCCGAATATTTGCACTGGGGTTCCCTGGTAGTTTTCATCACATCCGCCCTAGGCATTATACCTCTGGCGATTTGGTTGAGCACAGCAACAGAAGAAGTGGCGATCGTCACAGGGCCATCTATCGGCGGCTTATTAAATGCAGTCTTCGGGAATGCTACGGAATTAATTATTGCCATAGTAGCCCTGAAAGCCGGCTTGATTGACATCGTGAAAGCCAGCATCACCGGCACAATTATCAGCAACTTGCTCTTGGTGATGGGATTTTCGATGCTGCTAGGGGGAATCCGCTACAAAGAACAAGAATTTAAGCCAATTATCGCCCGGGTGAACGGTTCCACCATGACTCTAGCAGTGATTGCGATTCTGCTGCCGACGATGGTAATTTACACGTCGAATGGAGTGGAACCCGCAGCCATTCAGAATCTTTCGTTGATAACTGCGATCGTCCTAATTGCAGTTTACGCACTAACCCTGCTATTTTCCTTAAAAACTCACAGCTATCTTTACGAAGTCGGCATACTAGAGTTAGAAGATGCTGAAAATACTGATGAAACTGCACACAAACCGAATTTGTGGCTGTGGATAGGGGTGTTAGTCGCCTCAACAGTTGCAGTTGCTTTTGAATCAGAAATTTTCGTGGGCGTTGTCGAAGAAACTACCAAAGGATTGGGATTAACACCACTGTTTACAGGTGTAATTTTGTTGCCGATTGTGGGCGGTGCGGCGGAATACGTAACGGCGGTGGGAGTGGCGATGAAAAATAATATGGATTTGTCAGTTTCCGTGGCGATGGGTTCGAGTTTGCTAGTTGCTTTGCTGGTAGCGCCGGTGTTGGTGATTATCGGTATTGTGATTCATCAGCCGATGGATTTAAACTTTAATCCGTTTGAAGTGGTTGCAGTTGCCATTGCGGTGACAATCGCTAATCTAATTAGTCTTGACGGGCGATCTAATTGGCTGGAAGGAGTGCTACTTTTGGCAACATATATTGTGTTAGCTGCGGCATTTTACTTTCACCCTGTTACTTGAACCAGGTTGGTAGTGAGGACTTTAGTCCTAATAAAATAGGTTGCTAGTCAGGACTTTAGTCTTTGCTGCTAATTGGCTAAAGAAAGG
>NZ_JAHREU010000079.1:0-30492 GCF_020883145.1 Microcoleus sp. CAWBG27 | reverse complement strand
ACTGAAGTCCTTACTACGAACCTCGGGAATAAAGGACTGAAGTCCTTACTACGAACCTCGGGAATAAAGGACTGAAGTCCTTACTACGAACCTCGGGAATAAAGGACTGAAGTCCTTACTACGAACCTCGGGAATAAAGGACTGAAGTCCTTACTACGAACCGGCAGGAATTAGTACGGACAGCGACACTCTTGAACAGTAACACACTCTATTCTGCAACTTTTTCCTTTGCGTCTCCTCTCGCGACAATCAGAAGCATCCTGACATTGTGAGGTGACTTTGTTCTCACAAATTTGCTGGCGTGGAAAAGTACCTAAATTTTGTACAGAAACTTGAGCGGTAAGCGCACCCTGTTCTATAACTTGGTTATTTTCTTTGATTTCATAGGCAAATTTATTTTCGCCCTCTAAAACCGAAAAAGTTCTTGTTTTGTGACTGTTTGCTAACTTAAATCCAAAACTTTCGGAAGACTCACCTTTGTCATAACTTCTATCCGTGTAAGGATAGGGGTCAGTTTCCATGCCATCAGTCACATTTTTAATCAGCACTCTTCTGTTAGGGCCGGGGGGAGTCTTGCTGGAAACAAATCGAGCGCTTTGCGAATCAGGGGAGATGCCACTTCCGGGACACTGACCTATATATTCAACGCGCTTGAATTGAATCATGTTAATATTAAAACTGTTCTCGTTTTTTACCCGAAATTGTGCTTCGCTAGTCTGCTGGGCGCTGACTGTGAAAGCTGCTAGCGTCACAAAAATTGTACCAATGAAAATAGCTAATAATTTCTTTGGTTGCTGGTCAGTAAGATATCTCGGGCGTTTCATTTTTTTTTATGTCCAATGTGAAAAAACGCATTTTATTTGAATCCAAGTTTAACTAGAAAGCCTATCTGTTGTCAAGATAGATAAAATAGGTTTGTAGTGAGGACTTTAGTCCTTATTGCTGAGTCTATTTACTAATGAATGAAGTATTATGTATTGTGGTGCGTCAGCTCGGATGTTATAAAGGATCAATTAAATAACCATAGCTGACGCACCCTACTTTAAAATGGGGTGCATCTCATTTTGGCAAGGGCGAAGCATTTCGGTACATAACTTATGAGTAAGAATCAGAGATTTACTGCCGAAATGCTTCGTCCCTACAAGCATATTTTCAAAAATGAGATGCACCCTTAAAATGTTACTCGATCGCGCCACTTGTCTACTGTCTTATTTTTGACTCCTGGCAACTTTTCGACATCCTCCCAAGACTCAAAAGGGTGCCTTTCCCGCGCTGCAATAATTTTCTCGGCTAACTTCGGGCCAACTCCTGGCAAAGTTTCTAATTCTTCCTGAGTCGCGCTATTCAAATTAATTAACTTTTTAGGGGCAACAATTTGGGGTTGAGTATTCGCAGATTTGGATGCTGCTTGTACTGATTTACACTCTTTTTGCTTGGCGTCAATTTTCTGTTTGATTCGGGCGGGAATTCCCAAGATTGCACCTTTGTAAAGCCGATCGAACTCCCGCTCAAAATGGGCCCCAATTACCGGGCTGTCGATCGCCAATAATGTCTCATCATTCCCGTGATTTGCAGCCTCACTCCAGTTGTGAGAGCCTGTCAGCACGGTATTTCCGTCGATAACGCCGAATTTGTGGTGCAGGCGATCGCCCATTGGTAACTGCGGCACTCCCACTGTAGTCAACGGCTTTCTCCACGGGCGATTGTCAGATTCTAAGCTGCAATCTTGCATAAAAGTCGCCCCCATCATGTCTAAACCTTCGCTGTAAGGGCGATAAATGAAATTTGAGTCAATCAAAGCTCGCACCGCTACACCGCGCCTAGATTCAAGTTCTAGAGTATTGGACAACTGCTGAGCCGAAAATACAAACAGTGCCAAATTAACAGATTTTTTGGCTTTTGCTAAGGTGCGATTTATCAAACTGTTAACGCTTTTTTCCCAAGGTAAAGTCGTACTTGTTGGTGAAAATTGCACGGCAACAGTTGCATTACCAACTCTCACTTTTTGCACTTGACGAAACGGCTTTTTGATGCCAAACTTGCTATCCGGTTTACCACCGGGCCCGTCGCCCCACATGATGTTAAATTCTTGAGTAAAGATTTGTGCTAATTGAGGGCTGTCAATTTTTAGCAGGTTGTTGGCATTGCCGCGACTTGCTGCTGTCTTGAAATCACCGTGGATATCGCTGGTGGTAAAATTAGCCGAAGTGACGATGACTGTTTTGCCGTCAATTACTACAAATTTGTGGTGCATCAAACCGCTGCCTTTACTTCCGTCAGCAGTATCGTCAATTACCGGAATCCCCGCATCCTGGACAATTACCAAAGCATCGTTTTGCTTGATTTCCTCGGCACTCAATTTACCGTCTTTATTGGTATCGGCGAGTTGCAGAAATTCGGTGTAGCGATCGCGCTCTCGTTCCGGTAACTTTGCCAACTCCTGGGTTGTATAATCGCTCCAAGGGCGATTGTAGATATGTTCGACAATTAATCTGATTTTAATTCCAGTGCGCGCGCGATCGGCTAACCTTCGCGCAATACCGGGCAACCGAAACTCCTGAACCGCAACATCTACGGTCAATTCAGCATTGGCTACTGCGTCGGCGATTAACTTTTCTAAATCGTCTCCAGGTCTAGTTTGTGCGCGGTATGGCTCTGTATAACTCGAAGTGAGCGACTGATTGAAGTATACTTGCAACAAGGGGTCTTGAGGCAGCGGAGCCAGACTGGGAGGTAAATTCTGCACGTCCTGCTTTGCTTGTCCGCAAGCCGTCAGGGCGATCGCCAGCATTCCAACACAACACAAACCTGGTAAATTATAATAAAGTACATTCACAAAATTTAAAATTTTATTGAGGTCATCAGTCTATTCAGAGTGGAAAGATATTGGATCGAGGAAAGTTAAAACTATTAAATTTATGACAGGGAATAGATTTTGCGTCTTGTAGAACTGCCTCGATGCCGGAAGCATCACTGGTAGGGTAGCAGCATTCAGGGGCGTGGGTCAAACCCGATACTGATGCTTTATGGGTAAAAGAAAAACAATTTTTGATTGTGGTCACAGGGGATATGGTAAAGCGTGCCATCGCTGCACGCAAGAGTTGATAGCGCAACAGCAATCAGTTGAACTGCTGGCCGAAAAACAAACCCAAAAACAAGAGAAGGAAGCATCATTTGCTAGAGATATCATCGATCTCAGAGGTCTGCCCGATCATGTAGTTACTAAAGCTCGCGCTATTATAGCAGCTTTGGGCGAAAATAAGAATTACAGAGATTTTGGCGGCAAACGTCTCCGTCACAACCGCTGGATTGTGAGCATTCCTGTAACCCGCAACTACAGAATGCTTTGTGAAGATTGCGGCACTTTCTTAATTCCCCAAAAAGTCTTGTCCCACGAAGACTACAATGTCTGCAAACCAGGAAGTTAGTTAGTTGTTATTGGTTAGTTGTTATTGGTTAGTTGTTATTGGTTAGTTGTTATTGGTTAGTTGTTATTGGTTGGTTGTTATTGGTTAGTTGTTATTGGTTAGTTGTGCTTTTTTTGGGGAAAATGTTATAATTGTTCAATGTTCAAATTTTAAATGTATGGTTAGGTTTCAAGAGTTGCAGGTTTATCAATTAGCAGAGCAGATTTCTAATGAAGTTTGGTTTATTGTTCAATCCTGGGATTTCTTTGCTAAAAATACAGTGGGGGAACAATTGGTTAGATCGGTCGATAGTATTGGTGCTAATATTGCCGAGGGGAATGGGCGGTATAACTACAACGATAATCAACGTTTTATCAAAATAGCCAGGGGGTCACTGCATGAAACAAGACACTGGTTAAGATTAGCTTGTGCTCGACACCTGTTAACCACCGAGCAAATCGAGCGCATAAAACCTTTAATAGACGAACTATCTCCCAAACTCAACGCTTACCTAAACTCAATTCAAAGCAAAGCAAATACTCAAGCGTTGAAAATCAAGAAAATACCCAAAAGCAAACCACCCACAGACTCTTGACAACCAACAAATAACAAATAACAAATAACAACTAACTCATTAAAACCATGCAAATTTACCTCGACTATAGCGCTACAACGCCGACACGCCCAGAAGCAATTGATGCTATGCAAAAAGCTCTGACTCTACAGTGGGGAAATCCTTCTAGTTTGCACGAGTGGGGACAAAGGGCGGCGACTGCTTTAGAATTAGCCAGAATGCAGGTTGCTGGGCTGATTAACGCGCTACCGGAATCGATGATTTTTACTTCTGGTGGCACTGAAGCGGATAATTTAGCAATTATGGGAGTTGCGCGTCTTTATACAAAGCCGCAGCATATCATTATTTCCAGTGTTGAGCATTCCGCCGTGTCAGAACCGGTGCGACAACTCGAAGAATTGGGATGGGAAGTAACGCGATTACCAGTAGATAAATATGGGCGAATTCATCCTTTGGATTTGCAAGAATCGCTGCGATCGCACACAGTGCTAATTTCCATCATCTACGGACAAAGCGAAGTTGGTACACTGCAACCAATAGAAGCATTATCGCAAATTGCGCGCGATCGCAATATCCTGTTCCATACCGATGCAGTTCAAGTTGCCGGTAAATTGCCGATTGACGTGCAAAAACTGCCTGTAGACTTGCTTTCGCTTTCGAGTCACAAACTTTACGGGCCGCAAGGTGCAGGGGCGCTGTACGTGCGTCCAGGACTAGAATTGGTGCCAATGTTGGGCGGGGGCGGACAAGAGTTGAAACTGCGTTCAGGGACGCAAGCACTGCCCGCTATTGTCGGTTTTGGAGTGGCGGCGGAGTTGGCTGTGCAGGAAATGGATGTGGAAACGCCGAGATTGATTGGATTGCGCGATCGACTTTTTGACGGATTAGCCGACATACCCAGTTTAGTTCCAACGGGCGATCGATATTACCGACTGCCGCACCACACCAGTTTTTGCATTGTCTCCCCATCCTGTCGCCCTTATCAAAAGAGAGACACAGAGAGAATCACAGGCAAAACTCTCGTTAGACAGCTCAATTTAGCCGGAATTGGCATTAGTTCCGGTTCCGCTTGTAGCAGTGGCAAACTAACACCCAGTCCGATATTATTGGCAATGGGATATGACTCCATCGGCGCGGTTGGTGGAATTCGCTTGACACTCGGACGCGAAACCACTGAGGCTGATATTGATTGGACGGTAATTGCGATCGCACAAATCTTAGATAGATTAATGCCCAAGGTAGCATTGTGTAGGAATTAGAAAACTGGGCGGTTGAAGCGGTTGGAAACCCGGCGGTTGGAAACCCGGCGGTTGGAAACCCGGCGGTTGGAAACCGCGTCTACACAGACAAAACCCGCCTCCGCGGGTTGAAGAAAAGGCGGTGAAATTACGTTATCTTCTTGAGTCCGCGGAGGCGGACATCGTTTGTGTAGACGCGGTTTCCAACCGCCGTCTTATCTCATACAACAACCCCAAAACCCCCAACCATGATAAAATAAACCTGATATTATTCACAACTCCCCAACAATGGAAGAAAGCCGCGCCCAAGCCTACCTAGAACTAATTCACACCCTGCTGAATTGCCCCAACGGCGAAGAACCCCAGATATTACAAGATAACTTAGAATTGTTGGATGTCGAATTTCTGGAAACCTGCGAGTTGGTAGCAGAAAAAATGGCACAGCAAGGAGGACAAAACGGCGCTGATTTCCTGCGAAATCTGATCGGCCAGTTAGCACAATTAATCGATATCAATGATGGCGATAACTCCGCAGGTGAAAATCCCCAAGAGTATGCAAACTTTATTCTAGAATTATTGCAAGCAGAAGATGGTAGCAATAGCAATACAGCAGTAATTTACCCGATGCTAGCCGAACGACAACATCTCCTCAATGCTCGTTTTTCCGAGATATTAGAGCAAGTATTGCAGAGGTTAATTGGTGGGGAAAATTCCCAAACTATTGAGTCAATTGTCAGCCTCGTTGAAGACTTGACAATTAATATTAGTAATTTTTCCGGTGGGAATAGAGCGAATAATATTGAAATTGCCATTGCCGCTTATCAACTTGTTTTAAATAATCGGCAACCTGGAAGCGAAAAATTTGCTCAAACTCAAAACAACTTAGCGGCTGCCTATATTACCAGAATCAAGGGTTCGCGGGCCGAAAATGTGGAAATGGCGATCGCCCTTTACGGCGCTTCTTTAACAGTCTACACCCTTGAGGCTTTCCCGGAAGATTGGGCAATGACTCAAAATAACCTAGCTGCTGCTTACGCCAACAGAATCAACGGTTCGCGGGATGAAAATCTCGATCGCGCGATCGCATTTTTTGAGGCTGCTTTAACTGTTCGTACCCCCGAACACTTTCCTGAAGATTGGGCAATGATTCAATATAACCTAGGTAATGCCCATAATGACAGAATCAACGGTTCGCGGGATGAAAATTTGCAAAAAGCGCGATCGTTTTATGAGGCAGCATCAACAGTATATACCCGTGAGGCTTTCCCTGAATATTGGGCAATGATTGAAAAGAAGCTGGCTAATGCCTAAAGTGAGGGTGCTTTAACAATCTCAAAAACCGGGTTTTTTCCGATATCTTCGCCTCCCATCGAATATCTTCGCAAAAACCCGGTTTCTCGCCACCACCCACAATCTCAGAAACCGGGTTTTTTCCGATATCTTCGCCTCCCATCGAATATCTTCGTAAAAACCCGGTTTCTCGCCACCACCCACAATCTCAGAAACCGGGTTTTTTCCGATATCTTCGCCTGTAACCAAATATTCTCGCAAAAACCCGGTTTCTCGCCACCACGCACCATCTCAGAAACCGGGTTTTTTCCGATATCTTCGCCTCGCATCCAATATCTTCGCAAAAACCCGGTTTCTCGCCACCACCCACCATCTCAGAAACCGGGTTTTTTCCGATATCTTCGCCTCGCATCGAATATCTTCGTAAAAACCCGGTTTCTCGCCACCCAGCAAACCAACCCCAACTACGATAAAATAAACATTGGTGTCACCCAAAACTCCCCACAATGGAAGAAAACCGCATCGCAGCCTATCTCCAATTAATTCACACCCTGCTGAATTGCCCAAACGGAGACGAACCCCAGATATTACAAGATAACTCAGAATTATTGGATCGGGGATTTCTGGAAACTTGCGAGTCAGTAGCGGCAAAGTTGGCTGCACAAGGAGGCGAAAATGGCGCTAATTTCCTCCGAAATCTGGCCAGTCAGCTAGGGCAATTTATTGATATGAACGATGAGAGAGATAGCAATAACTCTCAAGGTGAAAATCCTCAAGAGTATGCCAACTTTATCCTAGAATTATTGCAAGCAGAAGAAGCTAGTAAGGGCGATATTAAAGTAATTCACACGATGCTCGATCAACGGGAACATCTCCTCAATCCCCGTTTTGCCGAAATTTTAGAGCAACTAGCCGAGAATTTAATTGATCAACATCCCAAAGCAATTGAGCACATTGTCGCCCTCATAGAAGATTTGAGTAGTCATATTAATCAATTTCCCCGTGGAAATAGAGCAAATAATATTGAAATTGCAATTACTGGTTATCAAATAGTTTTAAGTAATCGGGAACCGGGGAGCGAAAAGTTTGCTCAAACTAAAAATAACCTAGCTAATGCCTACTATTCCAGAATCAACGGTTCGCGGGCGGAAAATCTGGAAGAGGCGATCTTTTGTTACCAAGAGGCACTACAAGTTCGTACTCGCGAAGCCTCTCCCCAAGATTGGGCAACGACGCAAAATAATCTGGCGGCGGCCTACTATTCCAGGATCAAGGGAGATAAAGCAGACAATATTGAAAAGGCGATCGCATCTTTCACGGCCGCACTGGAAATCCGCACCCGCAACCGCGAGGACTTTCCCGAACGATTGGCGGAGACCCAAAATAATCTAGGAGAAGCTTACCGTCAAAGAATTAGGGGAGAGAAAGCAGACAATATCGAAATTGCGATCGCATTTTACAAGGCCGCACTGGAAGTTTACACCAGTGATAACTTTCCCAAAAGATGGGCTGAGACCCAAAATAATCTGGGAGAAGCTTACCGCGAAAGAATTAGGGGAGAGAAAGCAGACAATATCGAACGGGCGATCTCTTTTTACAATGCCGCCCTGGAAGTCTTCACCCGCGAGGCTTTTCCCGAATATTGGGCAACGACGCAAAATAATCTGGCAATTGCCTACTGCCAAAGAATCAGCGGAGAGAAAGCAGACAATATCAAAATGGCGATCGCTGTGTACAATTTGGTTTTACAGATAAGCACTCGCGAGCACTTCCCGTTAGAAAACGTAGAAACTTTAAATAACCTGGGCTTCGCTTATCTGGCAAAACTAGACAACATCAACCAAGAAAAACCAGAAGACACAAACCAGAGAGCAGTAACTCTCCAAAGTGCCTACGATACCTTTAAAAATGCCATAACCGGAGCCTCCAAATTACGAGAGTTAGAATCAGGAGATGAAACCAAACAAAAACACGATTGGCAGTGGGATCAGCTCTACAGAGGCATGGTGCAAGTATGCCTCGATCGCCAAAACAACCAAGAAGCACTAGAATATGCCGAAGCCAACAAAGCCCGCAACCTAGCCGAAGTCATCGCCCAAAAACAGGAAACCCCCCAAGTCCTAAAACCCATTACTTTCACCGAAATTACCCAACTCCTCACCCCAAACACCGCCCTAATTGAGTGGTACATCACCGACGCAGAAATCATCACCTTTGTCCTCACTTACCCCGACGTGCTGATAGTGCATCGCAATCCTCAATGCGCTGAATTAATCGACTTAGTTAATGACTACCGGGCCGACTACAAACAAAGCAAAACCCACTGGCAAACCAAACTATCCGACTATCTCCAGCGTCTTGCCGAAATCCTCCAAATCACCACAATTCTGCCCTCAGAAAGTACGCGCTTAATCCTAATTCCCCACTGGTTGCTGCACCTGTTCCCCCTCCACGCCCTACCCCTAAGCGACGACGAATTCTTGTTAGATAGATTCACCCAAGGGATTCAATACAGCCCCAGTTGCCAACTCCTGCAACAGATTACAATCCACCCGAATTTTGACCAACTCCTCGCCCTGCAAAACCCGACATCGGATCTTCCCTACACCGATTTGGAAGTGGCCAGCATCGCCCCCAAATTCGCCATCAGTCAAATTCTTCCGGGCTCACAAGCGAGTAAAACTAATCTTTTGGAACAATATTTAGAGCAGTTAGAAAATGCTCATTGCGCGCATTTTTCCTGTCACGGCTCGTTTAATGCTGATGAGCCGCTGAAGTCGTTTTTGATTTTGTCAGGGGGTATCATCGCCGAAGATCCCGTAGGGGTAGTGCCCCCGTGCCTACCCCAGGATTCTGTAGGGGTAGTGCCCCCGTGCCTACCCCTCCCCACCAATGAGGGCGGGCACGGGGGCACCGCCCCTACCAACGCCGATGAGGGCGGGCACGGGGGCACCGCCCCTACAAGCATCGCCGGAGATCCCGTAGGGGTAGTGCCCCCGTGCCTACCCCTCCCTGAGCGTTATGTGGAATGGCGGGAAGGAAAAACAGCCGATATTGACAAATGCCTGACTTTGGCTGAAATTTTCGGATTGCGATTCAAACAGTGCCGCCTAGTCGTGCTTTCCGCCTGCGAAACCGCGCTAATTGATACACAGAATCGCTCCGATTATATTGGATTACCGACGGGATTTCTCTACGCGGGAGCAATGGGAACTTTGGCCAGTCTTTGGGCTGTCAATGACCTCTCGACTGCCTTGATGATGGTAAAATTTTATGAGGTACTAAAACCGGGAGTTAGCATTGGTCAAGCCCTCCACGATACCCAGCGCTGGTTTAAGTCTGCTACTGCTTCAGATTTGCTAGAATGGGTGGAAGGTTCGGATAGTTTCGATGGAGAGCAAAAAGAAGATGTTACAGAATATCTAGGACGTTATCCACTGACCAAAAAACCCTACGGCGATGTTTATCATTGGGGAGCGTTTTGTGCTATAGGTTTATAATCAAAAACGGTTCAGTTAGTACAAATGTTGTAGGGGCGGGTTCACCAACAATCTCTGATGAAAACCCAAGATTTCATAAACCCGCCCCGGTCTATGATATAACGCACAATCTATCTGTACAATAGAATTGCGATCTAAATTTTTCGGTGGGTGGGGGCGGGTTTTGATAATCCATTGATGAGTGTCAAATATTTCGGCGAACCCGCCCCTACAGCACTTGGTATTATCATACAATCGTGAATGAACAGGGTATAATTCAAAGAAAGATTTAATTCGATCGATGAAAACCGATAGCCTATTTTACAGCATCTTCCAAGAATTCCCGTTTATTTTCTTTGCCCTGCTGGGTATACCTGCCGATGCTACAAACCAATACCAATTCACATCCCAAGAAGTTAAACAATTAGCCTTTCGCCTAGATGGTTTGTTTCTGCCAATTGTCGCAGATCCCCAACTACCATTCTACATTGTCGAAGTCCAATTTCAACCAGACCCAAATCTCTACTATCGTCTATTTGCCGAACTATTCATCTATCTCAAACAATACCAACCGCCGCATCCTTGGCAATTGGTAGTCATTTACCCAAATCGGCAAACAGAAAGAGAATGTGACATCCACTTTCAGGAAATGCTGGCACTCCCAAAAATCACCCGCATTTACCTGGATGAACTTACCGAACCAGAAACAGCATCTCTACCGATAAAATTACTTAAACTGGTAATCGAACCAGAAAACACGGCCTCGGATTTAGCTATAACTTTAGCCAGACAAGCCGAAACCGAAATATCGAATATCGCAGTCAGAGAGAGCTTCATCAACTTACTAGAAACTATCATTGTTTACAAGTTACCCCAAAAATCCAGAGAGGAAGTTGCCGCCATGTTTAATCTCAGTGACTTAAAGAAAACCAGATTCTATCAAGATGTTTTTGCGGAAGGACAAGCTGAAGCACAAGCTCAATTGCAAGCTCAATTAGAAGCTCAATTGCAAGCTCAAGCTGAAGTCAAAAAGCGAGAAAAAGCTGCAATCCTCAGAATGTTTAGTCGAGGATTAGCGACAGAAGATATTGCTACATTCTTAGACTTGCCACTAACTGAAGTAGCAAAGATTATCGCCCAAGCTCAACAAGAACAAGCTGAACAAAATTGATCGAAGTTTGGCGGGGGCGGGTTTACGAGATTATTGGTTTTTGGCAATTACTCTTGGTAAAACTCGCTCCGATACCACTTTACATTGTAAATCCATTTTTGAGGTAAACTTATGATGAAAACCCTGATTTTGTCGGAAATCTATAACGCGATTACCCAATACCCAAATATTCTAACTCCGCCATTTATTGAAGAATTACTCAAGACTGTTTTGCCGATAGCTGAGTCTGATGCTACTGACAAAGCAGTTAAAGCAGCTATTAATCAAGTATATCAAAATTTTCCCGAAGTGGCAGAGCAGATTGCCAATCTGACTCGCAAAAATCTCGACGATGCAGAAGCGGAAGTCACACCGGGCTATGAAACAGTCACTAATAACTATCCCGATATCAAAAAGCTAGAAGCCCACTTGAAAAAACGCATTGAAATAGCCTCAATTCCCCCCGCCCCAAATGCTAAAAATTGACCATCCCCAAGTCTATATCCACAGCTACCAACTCAGTGACAAAAGCAAAACTGATGCTGACTCAATCTGGACTTGGGCAAATAGTATCTGGCAATATTTCAGTCAGGACAAAAGCCTAGTTTTTTCTCAAGCAAACCTCAAGTATCCCCTCACTAAACCCAACAAGTTCACCCATTCAAATCAAATAGATGGTTCGTTGAAATTTTGCCGTATCGATGATAGTGAAGGCATTTTAGCGAGAATTGGTAGCCCAGAAACTGACGAAAACAAAGACTTAGAAGTCATCGCAGCATTAACACAATTCAATGTTAATAATCTGCTGGTTGCTGATAGTCATATAAATTGGCTAGGACAAACTCTTTTGATTACCTACAAATCAGAAACTTATCAGCAGCCAAGTGACAATGACTTTCGCAAAGTCGCAGATGAATGTTTAAAACACCTTTTCCCAGCAGAATCATCTGTGCGTCCACCTTTTTATCGGGCTACTAGGTTATTCGATTCTCCGATGTTTGAGTATAGTTCTCCGAAAAGTCAAGTACAGGTGTTTGTTTATCTGGTTGATGATGATATTGAGGGAAAGTTAGGGAAGATTATTCAACCTTTGTTTGAACTGTTTTATCACCGCCATAAAATCACCAAAGCTTTTATTGATAGTCGCAGAAATTACGATTTACTTAAGGAACTACGTTTAGAAATTGAGCAAACAATCGAAAAAGGAGAGGCGAAAATCACCGAAGTAAGTGGGATTGAATTGCCAACTGGAGTTGATTCGCCACAAAGTGTTAATATAGATGAATCGTTAAAATATCTGAAAATCAAACACAAAGAGTTACTTCGAGAAAGTTTGAAGTATGAAAGAGCTTTGGAATATTTAGAAAATTTCAATAACACGATTAGTATTCATGTTTATAACTATCAGGAAGAGTTGTTGCAAATTAGCGATAAATTGCAGCTACTAACTGATGATTTGACAACATTCAAGTTTTTCATTGATAGAAATTGTCGATATTTTCAAGAACAAATTAAGGGCGATTTAGGCTATTTCAAACATGGCACTGATTTGATTAAGATTGCGGTGGAGTTGGTGGGAGGGATTGTCGATATTGAACAAGCAGAGTGCGATCGATCTTTGGAAAGAACCATTCAAATACTCGGTACTGGATTAGGGGCTGGAGGCATTGTGGTGTCTGCTGTCTCTGCTTATGTTGAGAGGCCCATAGTGTTCAGGATACCTCAAAAAGGGGATGTACTTCATCCGGCTGTAGCCAGTCTATTGTGGAGTCTCCTAGCTGTGGTAATTGTGGCTGGAGTTGTTGGTTTGATTAATGGAACATGGAAGATTAATGGTAAATTGAGATTGTTTGGCCGTAAATCTACTGCACAATTACCCGATTCACAAAGTCCACCAGTTAATGATATCTTGCAGCAAACCGAGGAAGTGCGCGATGAGAGACAGGGTGATTGAAACCGCGAATTAGAAACCAGGCGGTTATAAACCCAAAAACCCGGCGGTTATAAACCGCGTCTACACAAACGATGTCCGCCTCCGCGGACTAAGATTAGATATAATAGAAACCCGGCGGTTATAAACCGCGTCTACACAAACGATGTCCGCCTCCGCGGACTAAGATTAGATATAATAGAAACCCGGCGGTTAGAAACCGCGTCTACACAAACGATGTCCGCCTCCGCGGACTAAGATTAGAGTAAGATAAGAGAGAATTTAGAAGTGTTGAAATCCCCGATCGATCTCCAATCTAAAATCAGGACAAATCCCGCTGCTATCACTCAACCAAATATCGGCACATTCCGTAGTAATTCCGACGATCGCAGCACCATCACCGATTCGTTCCACCAATAACTTAGCACGGTCGATCGGCAAAAACAGCACCAACTCAAAATCTTCACCACCGTACAACGCCCAATCCAGAGCCTTTTGGGCGGATACGATTTCGCTTAAACTATGGGGAATTGGTATTTTTGTGCGATCGACTTTTGCGCCAACACCGCTAGCCCGACAAACCTGAACAATCGCATCAGCTAAACCATCGCTGCTATCCATTCCAGCGATCGCAATTGGGGAATTAACCCCCCCCGGCCCCCCCTTACTAAGGGGTGGAGAAAGAGAATTTGACTCTTGCTTCCCCCCCTTAGCAAGGGGGGGACTGAGGGGGGGTTCCATCGCACCCGCAGCATCTAAAATTTCCCACAAAATGGGCAAAACATCCAGCCGCGGTTTAGGCTGCTGATGAGCGAGAATTAAAGAAATTCGATCGCCCTTTTCCAGATTTTGCCCAAATTCTGGATTCAACAACAATTCTAATCCCGCGCGGGATGTTCCGTGAAACCCAGTCGCCACAATCCCCCAATTCGATCGCGCATTTGACCGACAGATGGTACGATTTTCCTCAACCTGTCCCAAAGCAGTAATCGCAATTGTCACCACGGGCGATCGCACCACATCCCCACCCGCGATCGGCGTATGATACTCTTGCAAACAAGCCGTCATCCCCCGATAAAACTCTTCCACCCAATCCACAGCCGTATCCGCACTCACAGCCAGGGCTACCGTCACCGCCAAAGGCCTTGCACCCATGGCAGCCAAATCTGACAAATTTGCCGCAGCGGCGCGCCATCCTGCATAATAAGGGCCTGTAGTGCGATCGCTAAAATGCACTCCATCCACCAACATATCCGTCGTCACCGCCAGAGATTGGTTGGGATTTGTCGGAAGTACAGCGCAGTCATCACCCACAATTTCGGCAGGGCAGAATTTTTGTAGTATTCTTAAAAGACCTTGTTCTCCGATATCTTTAATCAACATTAAATTAGTTCAAGCCCGTTAAATATTATTAGGAAACTGACTAAGGTTCGTAGTGTGGACTTTAGTCCGCAGTATGTTGCGGACTAAAGTCCACACTACGAACGGTTTTTGTGATAGTAATCGACGGGACGTGATATGACAACGACAACTGACAACTGATATCAAATCCGCTAGCATCGTCCTGTATTCATCTCTCTTATCTCTCTCTGTGTTCTCTGCGCTCTCTGCGGTTAAATTATTCCCATAAAACAACCGGAAATTATACGAAAACTAACAACTGTCAACTGTCAACTGTCAACTATCAACTGCTTTACCATTCCTTATTAGAATTCGGCGGCAAGCGCAACCTCGGAAACCTATAAAAAGTATCCCCTTCATCATCCACCTCTAAAATTGCCGAAAAAATCTTAACTTGTCGGTTTAAATACTGCTGAGCAACTTCAGCCTCAACCCTAGCGCTAGCAGCCAATTGAATCAGCGACATCTGACTGTTTTGAGTTTCCAACAACTGATAAAAAGCCTCATCCAACTGTCGCTTTTGCTTGCTTTCATTCAGATTGTTGACAATCAACAATCCTGCGAATCCGCCCAAACCAATTACCAATAAAAATTCTAAAATTGCCATATTAATAGCGTTATAATTGCTAGTTGGAATAACGAATCTCAGTATATCAAAAGAATGATGTTAATTAAATTTCAACTAATCTGATTAACTCTTCCAGCCCGCGGAGGCGGTCTTTGTTCGACAAGAAGCGATTTAAATCGCCGTCTTTGTTTGTCTTTCTTCCAGCCCGCGGAGGCGGGCTTTGTTTGACAAAAAGCGATTTAAATCGCCGTCTTTGTTTGTCTTTCTTCCAGCCCGCGGAGGCGGGCTTTGTTCGTGTAGAAGCGATTTAAATCGCCGTCTTTGTTTGTGTGCTGATTAAACTTGAGGTTGAACCAAATTTTCCTTTCCTTTAATCACCTTAGCAGATATAATCTTATCTCCCTGCCTCAGTTTGTCCAAAACCTCTTTTCCTTCGATCGTATAACCAAAAACAGCATAGCGGCCGTCCAACAAATTTAGACCAGCGGGCGTGAGTTCCGGTTCAAACAAGAAAAAGAAAAATTGAGAAGAACCGCTGTCTGGTTCAGCTTCAGCCCGGGCCATCGCCACAGCACCAAAAGCAGAAAAAGGCAAAACAGGCTCGTCGCGATAACGCCCCGCATCTTCTAGAGTAATCCCATAGACAGGTTCCTTGTCCTCTCTAACTAGCACTTCCAGCGGCACATTCCGGTATTTGCCAGTACCTGGGTCAATAAAACCTACTTCCTTGCCTTCGGGATCTCCCGTTTGCAAAACGTAGGATTCTTCCGATCGAATAAATGGTAAACCATCATAGAAACCTCGATCGACCAAATCCACAAAATTACCAGCAGTCACAGGCGCGCTGTAACCGTCAACCACAACAGTAATTGTCCCCTTATCCGTTTCCACCGCCACAGTAGCGCGGCCTTTCAGTTGAGGCAGATTAGCATACTTAGCAGGCACTTCAAACGGAAACCCAGTCACCATCAACTCTTCGATTTCGCCTACCGAACCGAGGATTTTCGCCTTCAAGTCAATAACTTTTTCCCTGTCTTTAGTCTCAACAGCCTTTTCTAATTCACCAATTCCCTCCTTGACTTGTGCAACTAGCGCCTCAGCTTCCGGCTGTTTCGCCTCAGGAATACTCACTAAAATGTCGGACTCCCGAATGCTGAGAATCCTCGAAGCCTTGCTGACATCGCTGCTAATGGGCCCCCAACGCTTAGAACGGATGTGGTTGCCAATGTCTTCCAGGCTGACTTGCAACTCACGCACAGTCTGATTGTCAATAGGTAGCGCGAAACGCAGCAGCGCCCGCCCATCCGTAACCGGATTCCCCGCAGGCATACTGCTGCTGGGGCGTTTCGCATAGGAAACTGCACTGAAACTCAGGGAGAGTGCGAACAGCAGGATTGCTAAAGCGGCGGTCTTCACCCAGCGCTTGCACGTATCGATCGAGAAATTAGGCCAATGCAACATATCTTTAACTTTTATTGCCTCTATTATCTTCCCACAGCGCGCGATCGCCTTCTCTCCATTACATCCGTTGCCGAACTTGTCCAACAGACAGAGGTTTTTCGCTTGGAGTACAGCACTTGCTCCCTTTGAAAGGTAAAATAAATTGCCAATTGCTTTTTGATGCCGTCAGCTAGACTGCGGCTTTAAGCTGACCCCGCTCAAAAACGGATACAATCCCCAGACTCCTGTCGTGGAGAGATCGAAATTTTAGAGCAAGGTTCAATCTCCCAGATTCAAAGCTGCGAGTGAATCTCAAATCTAAAATCTCAAATCTAAAATCGACTGACTATAGTTCCCCCGTGCCCAATGGCGACGGGATTGCCCGCAAAAATTTATATGCTCTCCAGTAACGACTTTCGACCAGGTGTTTCAATTGAATGGAATAACGGCGTGTGGCGGGTTATCGAATTCCTCCACGTCAAGCCCGGAAAGGGTTCCGCCTTTGTGCGGACAAAATTAAAAAACGTCCAAACCGGCAGCGTAGTGGAACACACATTCCGAGCTGGCGAATCTTTGCCTCAAGCCAACCTCGAAAAGAGCGCGATGCAGCATACCTATAAAGAAGGCGACCAGTTTGTCTTTATGGATATGGAAACTTACGAGGAAAGCCGCCTCACAGCCAAGGAAATAGGCGAGCGTGTCAAGTACCTGAATGAAGGTATGGAAGTCAGTATCCTTCGCTGGAACGACCAAATCATGGAAGTGGAATTACCCAATTCTGTCGTCTTGGAAGTGACACAAACCGATCCCGGAGTCAAAGGAGATACTGCCACCGGTGGCAGTAAACCGGCCATCCTTTCCACCGGAGCTCAGATTATGGTTCCTCTATTTATTTCGATAGGAGAACGCATTCGGATTGATACTCGTGAAGACAAGTACCTCGGCCGAGAGTAGAAACGACGGAGGAAAAGGGAGTTTTTAGTTTTTAGTTTTTAGTTGTGAGTTATTAGTTAAAGAGCTAAAAAATCATCGCTCATCGCTCAAAGATTAAAAACTATCCCTTTGTCTCCAAAATCGGTGAAGTTTCCTAGCTTCGCCGCATTCCAATTTTTCAATTTTAAATTCTTAATTACCCTTGAATCTACTGTGCAATTAGACTTAAACCAGCTTTGCGAACTGCTGACTGTTTTAGACAAAACAGGCATTTCGGAACTGACATTAAAAAGTGGGGAGCTTGAACTGACTGTACGCAAAGGCATTATTGCCAGCGAACCAGCCATGACTGCTGCACTCCCAGTTACTGCGGCAAGTGTCGCTCCGACGATCGCCCTGGGCCCTGTTTCTAGCCCCACTGCCACCCCACAGGATGCTGTTAGTCAAAATGCAGCAGCGACTCCGGCCATGCCTGCACCAGCCCCTGCTGTCGCAGCTCCTGCTGCCGTCTCTGCTCCTGTCGATACCAAATGGGTGTCAATTATCTCGCCCATGGTAGGAACGTTTTATCGCGCTGCTGCTCCCGATGAGCCACCTTTTGTCAATGTGGGCGATCGCATCAAAGTCAGCCAGACAGTCTGTATTATCGAAGCAATGAAGCTGATGAACGAGATTGATGCTGATGAAGTGTCCGGTCAAGTCATGGAAATATTAGTGCAAAATGGCGAACCTGTCGAATACGGTCAAATTTTAATGCGAATTAATCCGGATTGAAGCATTACTTTATTGTTATGGACAGAATAAATGCTAATATTTCGAGATCACTTCTCCCCGGTGAGTTTGATGAAGTCATCCCAGCCTGTCCCGCAAGAGGTTGTGCAACAAGTTGCTGAGTATTTCAGTATTCTGAGCGAGCCAATGCGTTTACGAATTTTGAACTTGCTTCGCGACGGCGAAAAATGCGTGCAAGAGTTGGTGGAAGCTACTCAAACGAGTCAAGCCAATGTTTCTAAGCACCTAAAACTTATGCTCCAAGCTGGTATCCTCACTCGCCGCAGTGAAGGAACATCAGCCTATTATAAGGTGCAAGACGAGTTAATTTTTGAGCTATGTACTATGGTGTGCGATCGGCTTGCCACTCGGATCGAACAGCAAGCCCTCCACTTTCGGGCATTTAGCCTGACTACCAAGCACTGAAAATTAGTCATTAGTCAGCAATCATTAGTCAGCAGTCATTAGTAATCAGTTCCCAGTCAACAGTTATCTCAAATCCGGTAACTACGGAATTCTACCCTGCAAGCGAGCGGGACGTTTGGCTCCGCGATCCGAAGCGAGCGACACGCTCGAATTGCACTCCGAAAATTATTATTCCGATGCAAATGTTAACGATATCATCAGCAATCAGTTATCAGCTATCAATCCCTATTTTCTGCATTCAGACTAATAACTTCTAACTAATGACTAATAACTCCCAACTCCTAACTAATAACTAATAACTCCTAACTCCTAACTCCTAACTAATGACTAATCAATCAAAAGTTAGTTAAGGGGAAAATTTTTGTCAAAACTTTGGCGGGTACTCGGTTGAGCCACCTCCAAACCTTCGCCTCCCAAAAGTTCCAAAGGCTTACCGTCCACCGAAATCCAAACCTTAGTATTCGGTTTTAAACTGGTAGCTGTATAGATAACTTGCCCTAACCGACTCGTCATTGAACTGCTGCCTCCCCCCGCAGTAAATTCACGCGACAAATCGACATAAACTTCATCATTCTTGACACTCAAACCCCGGAGTTTTGTTCCTTTAGGTATTTCGCTAGAAACAGTTGCATCCTTCGGCCCGGCCAACAAAGTGTTAAAAGCAGCTTGTAAAGTTGCATCAGGCTTATCAGCTTGTTTGACAGCTACTTTCGTAGGAACTGCCTCAAATTTGCCGATCGCATCTTTAACCCAGTACACTTGGACTGTTTGGGCATCAGCCTGCTGCAAAGGCTTCGGCTGTGGCGACTTGGGCGCCAGAGCCTGAGACGCCAGAGGGGTAGGTCTCTGAGCTTGAGGCGTCTGAACCTGCGGCGTCTGAGCCTGTGGCACCTGCACAGCATTTGGAGGAGGTACGGGGATAATTACAGCAGGGGATTGGGCAGGAGTTGGGGATAGCGCCGGAGCGGTTGTCGGAGCTGAAGACTGCGTGTCTGCGGTGGGCGAACGGCTTGCCGTCCACCAAGCAATGCCCCCTCCAGTCACTAAAGCCAACCCGCAAACACCGGCAATGAGTGCTGTTGTGGAGACGTGGCGTACTTCTTGTCCATCTTTCATAATACAAATCCTCGTTAGAGATAAAGCGCTTGACACGGTGAGGAGCTACTCCCGATCGGCTACATTTGTTTTTGCTGAGATTCTGGAACAGGGAACAGCTAAACCAAAACAATCCTGGCATCTTTAACAGCTTAGGAGCTATATTTCATTTTGACACCCTCCCGCTTAAAAACAAGGTATAAGTCTGAAGGCAGAATCTAGAAGGCACTTATGCTATGGTATATCTGAAGTTTACCTGACATTTTATCTAACTTGTAAATACTATAAATTAAGTAATATTTTCCCAAATATCACAATCGGTAACACGTTGAAAATCTTTAATATTTTTAGTGGCAATAATGACTTTACGACCAGGATATTGCTCTTTGAGCAGACACCATTGAGCAGCCAGAATGCAGTCTACATCAATGTTCTCCTTAATTTTATTAGATTGACTCATAGCTCTTGCCTCCGCCCATAGTTCGGCAGCCTTTTCTAGCAAAGCAAAAGTTACTTCTTGAAATTCAATTAAGTCTCTTAGTTCATCTAACTCTTGAATACTTTTGCTTTTGATACGAATCAATTCACGTCTAAGTTCATAATCACAGATATCAGAAGCAATTATATAAACGCCTTTCGATAACAGGCTATAAAACCATTTCGTGCATTGATAAATCTCTGTAGCTAGCTTCTTATCTTCAGACAAATTTTCATCAAGATTTGTTGCCAGCAAAGCAAGAATATTAGAGTCTAGAATTACAATCACTCTACAATTTCCATCCTTTTTCTTCTCCAATACTTTCCATTTGCTCAAGTCGTGAATTTGCCCAATCCATAGCAGATTGGTTTTTCTGAATTTGCATTTCACGAGTAAATATTGGATTATAAGGAGAGTCAATCAAATGTAATTTTTCATTTTGTGTTCGGTCTTCTGCGATTTGCCATAATACTGCTCTAGCAGTGTTTTTTAATCCAACTAAATATGAAAAAACTGACTCGTTCTGATTGGCTCGATCGGGTTTTAGATTAGAATCATTTAAAAAAGCCAATGCTATATTCTTAATGCACCCTATTAAGTGTTGTGGAAAGTAGACAAGATATTCTTCTAAAAGCTCTGATAGTTTCACCATACCCGTGTATAGCGATCGATATTGACGTACTTTATCTGTTTCTTCTTCAAACGCAATCAGCATAAAACCCTGAGCTATGATTAATTCCCTCAAGCCATCCATGTATTTTTCACGATCTTCAATTTCTTTGAAAGTATCACGGGCGAAAAAGTCACTATATTTTGCTTTAAATTCGTTTAAAAGTGGTCTGTATTCAGAGTAATAAATATCCGCTCTTAGACGTATATCTTTTGCTTCTCTAATCCGTTCTAGTACCTCATAAATTTTCAATCCATCAATAAATAGTTCTTCTTTAGGAATCCGCGCTTCATCAGATTTAAACAGCTTTTCTAAGGCGTGTTTGATTAAACTTAGTTCACCAAACATCACCTCCTCACTGTTCGATGGCAATGCTCTAATTAAATTTTCTGTAGTGACTGTCATAGGAAGCCGACTCCATAAATAAAGGCTTTTATGATTTATGAGAGCACATGAGCTACAACTAGCGCGCTCCTTCTATTATCATAAACGATCATCTCGCTAAAACTGTAATTTTTCGCAAACAAAAAGCGCCCCTATTTCTAGGGGCGCTTTCTGTTATCTCAAGCTAAAACTTAGCCATTGATAGAAGGAGCAACCAAAGCCACAGGAGTTGTTTCACCAGCGGCCAAGTCGAGAGGGAAGTTGTGAGCGTTGCGCTCGTGCATTACTTCCATACCCAAGTTAGCGCGGTTGATGACATCAGCCCAGGTGTTGATGACGCGACCTTGTGAGTCGATAATCGATTGGTTGAAGTTGAAACCGTTCAAGTTGAATGCCATTGTGGAAATACCCAAAGCGGTAAACCAAATGCCAACTACTGGCCATGCACCTAACAAGAAGTGCAAAGAACGGCTGTTGTTGAAGGAAGCGTATTGGAAAATCAAACGACCGAAGTAGCCGTGGGCTGCAACGATGTTGTAGGTTTCTTCTTCTTGACCGAATTTGTAACCGTAGTTTTGCGATTCGGTTTCGGTTGTTTCACGAACCAAGGAAGATGTTACCAAAGAACCGTGCATGGCGGAGAACAAGCTACCACCGAATACACCAGCAACTCCCAACATGTGGAAGGGGTGCATCAGGATGTTGTGCTCAGCTTGGAACACGATCATGAAGTTGAATGTGCCGGAGATACCCAAGGGCATACCGTCAGAGAAGGAACCTTGACCAATTGGGTAGATCAAGAATACTGCGGTAGCTGCTGCAACTGGTGCAGAGTATGCTACGCAGATCCAAGGACGCATACCTAAACGGTAAGACAGTTCCCATTCACGACCCATGTAGCAGAAAATGCCGATGAGGAAGTGAAAAATTACCAATTGGTAAGGGCCGCCGTTGTACAACCACTCATCCAAGGAAGCAGCTTCCCAGATTGGGTAGAAGTGAAGACCGATCGCATTTGAAGAAGGAACAACAGCACCGGAGATGATGTTGTTACCCAGCATCAAGGAACCAGCAACTGGTTCGCGGATGCCGTCGATGTCCACTGGAGGAGCAGCGATGAATGCGATTACGTAACAGATTGTGGCAGTCAGCAAGGTAGGAATCATCAAGACGCCGAACCAACCTACATAAATGCGGTTGTCGGTGCTGGTGACCCAGTTGCAAAACTGCGACCACAGGTTGGCGCTTTCGCGCTGCTGTAAGGTTGCTGTCATGGTTTTATGATTGCTTTATTTGGTTTTCAATGTTCGTGACGGCTTTGTGTTCCGCCATGTAAATAAACATAAAGCTTTTATTTCGGTTTGTAAAGGGGTATTAAGCACAGTTTTTGTTATAAGTGTCATAAGTATAACTAATGTATATCCGTAAAGCTTACTATACAAGGGTTTAAAGGCTGAGAGCGGAATGGGATGGCGATCGCACCAAGAAAAAAATGCTCATAATTTAGCTGATAACGAGATTCGGGACTGGCCTGAGTGTTAAGATAAATGAAGGAGCGCGATCGCCAACCGCAAAACTCCCAGTGAGACATATATGTTATTGCGTAAGTCCGATCGATAAAAATCCCAAGGAATGTCCCGCACTGTCACCTACAGCCCTGCCTATACGTTGGTTCCCACCTACGAGTGTTACAATCGCTGCACCTATTGCAACTTTCGGGCCGAACCGCTGCAAAGTCCTTGGCTAACACTCACAGAAGCCGAAAAACAGCTCAAATTGCTGCTTCCTCAAGGTGTAATTGAAATTCTCATCCTCAGCGGCGAGGTACATCCCCAGAGTCAACGGCGCAAAGCCTGGTTTCAGCGGATTTACGATTTGTGCGAACTGGCACTTAGTCTCGGATTTTTACCGCATACTAATGTGGGGCCGCTCAGCTTTGAGGAGATGGCACAGTTAAAACAGGTGAATGTCTCAATGGGGCTGATGGTAGAACAGTTGTCCCCCGATTTGTTACAAACGGTTCACAGACACGCACCGAGTAAAGTGCCGGCGCTGCGGCTCAAACAGTTAGAATGGGCTGGGGAATTGCAGATTCCGTTTACCACTGGTTTGCTGCTGGGAATTGGGGAAACTGAGGCGGATTGGATTGAGACGTTGGAGGCGATCGCCCGGATTCATTCGCGCTACAATCACATTCAAGAAGTTATTTTGCAGCCTCACAGTCCGGGAAACAAGCAAAGTTGGGACGGCGAAGTTTTTGATGCTACAAAAATGCCACAAGTAATTGCGATCGGCCGCAGCATTTTACCATCTGAAATCTGCCTACAAATTCCGCCGAATTTAGTTGCACAGCCCGACTTATTGCTAGCTTGTTTAGAAGCAGGTGCGAGAGATTTAGGAGGAATTGGGCCGCTGGATGAAGTTAATCCCGATTATCCTCATTTGCAACACCAAACCTTAACAGAAATTTTAGCAGCATCCCGATGGCAGCTCGTGCAGCGTTTGCCTGTTTATCCTAAATACGATAACTGGCTGCCGCAAAAATTGCAAACTGCTGTCAAACAATGGAGAGTTGGTGCCAATATTTATCAAATATGAATTTTACAAAGGTTTGTAGTGAGGATTTTAGTCGGCTGATTTGGATGCGGACTAAAGTCTTCACTACGAACCTTTCTTTGAAAAATAGCATTTTTATCGAACAGTATGTTTGCCGATTAAATGGAGAGTTGGTGCCAATATTTATCAAATATTAATTTTCCCAAGGTTCGTAGTGAGGACTTTAGTCCGCTGATTTGGATGCGGACTAAAGTCCTCACTACGAACCTTTTTTTTTAAATAGCATTTTTATTGAACAGTATGTTTGCCGATTAAATGGAGAGTTGGTGCCAATATTTCTCAAATATTAATTTTCCCAAGGTTCGTAGTGAGGACTTTAGTCCGCTGATTTGGATGCGGACTAAAGTCTTCACTACGAACCTTTCTTTTGAAAAATAGCATTTTTATTGAACAGTATGTTTGCCGATTAAATGGAGAGTTGGTGCCAATATTTCTCAAATATTAATTTTCCCAAGGTTCGTAGTGAGGACTTTAGTCCGCTGATTTGGATGCGGACTAAAGTCTTCACTACGAACCTTTTTTTTAAAAAATAGCATTTTTATTGAACAGTATGTTTGCCGATTAAATCGATGTTAAATCAAAGAA
This sequence comes from Microcoleus sp. CAWBG27, assembly GCF_020883145.1. Taxonomy (NCBI): domain Bacteria; kingdom Bacillati; phylum Cyanobacteriota; class Cyanophyceae; order Oscillatoriales; family Microcoleaceae; genus Microcoleus; species Microcoleus sp. CAWBG27. Next base: position 6,057 of record NZ_JAHREU010000079.1, on the reverse strand, counting down.
CCGCCGCCATCAATCCAGACTTCAGTACCAGTAATAAAGCTGGAGGCATCGGATACCAGAAATAACATTAATTGAGCGATGTCTTCGCTGGAACCTGCGGTATTATCAGTCAACGGAATCACATCTTTAATACAATCAGGCGGGACTAAGATGCGATCGAGATGGCGCTTAACGGTACTTTTATCGATCGCAGTCAGTACGCCGCCCGGACAGATTGCATTGACTCTGATGTGGCTGGGTGCAAGTTCTAGCGCCAGCATTTTTGCAAAAGCTACTTGGGCTGCTTTGCTACAAGCGTAAGCTGTAGCGCCAACTTTCCTGAAGCTTCTGGTGCCATTAATCGATGATGTAATGACGATGGAACCTCCTTGTTTTTTGAGATAAGGAACAGCATACTTAACCGTCAAAAAAGTTCCTGTGAGGTTGATGTTAATTGTCCGATCCCATTCATCCGGTTCTATCTCTTCTATCGGCGACCAGACACCATTAATCCCCGCATTTGCGAACACAATATCAATTCTTTGATATTCGTCAAAAATTGTTTCAAATGCCTGTTTCATATGCTTAGAATCAGCCACATCTGCGACAATTGCCAACCCGCAACCTCCTTTACTGACCAACTCGCGGACGGTTTCTTGTGCTGTTTCTAAAGTGCGATCGATAATTGCAACTTTTGCGCCTTCCTGGGCCATTAAGATTGCTGCTGCACGTCCAATGCCCGACCCGCCGCCCGTAATTACGGCAACTTTTTCTGCAAGTTTCATAATTTTTTATTTAAATAATTTGGTAGCGCGATCGCCTAAAAGTAAGATTAGAAAGAGAGGACTGAAGTCCTCACTACGAACAGGCTTTAATCAGCAAAAATCAGAAATAGCCAAGTAAAAAATGGTTGGATAGGACGATCGTAGCCGTAAGGTGCGCAGCGCGCACCCTACTTCAGATAGAGGATGCCGTCAATATTAAGGTAATGCTTAGGGCTGAGGAACCCAGACAGAAACTGAACCGGCGTTGCACCTAAAATCAGCCCAACCATCGTCATTAGTTGCGATCGGTTCTTTGATGTGTTCGGTGATGTCAATATAAGTTTGATTTGGATGTCCGACTTCCATAAACTTAGTGCCATCGCCTCCGTTACTGAGTACCACAGCCATAGCGCCCGGATGTTCTTCATCTCCGAGTCGCGTCCAGCCAATGGTGTTCGCGTGGTCAAAGTAATCGTACTGATTCCCGTAGGAATAAGTTTGGCGTGCGAACAACAATTTATCGAGAATTGCTTGATGTTTTTCTAACCAAATCTCGTATTCGCTGCCATCTTTTCCTTTGTCCTTATAGTTAGCGCCGTAATAATCCGGGTAAAAAATACACGGATATCCTTCGCTGCGTAGCAGGATTAAAGCGTAAGCTAAGGGTTTAAACCAAGCCTCGACAACTGATTCAAGAGATTGTAAAGGCTGCGAATCATGGTTGTCAACCAAAGTAACCGCGAGGGTTGGTTGGTCTTTTACCAGGGTGTTGTCAAAAATGGTACGCAAGTCGTAGCTATTGCCGGCTTTGCTAGCAGCGTGGAAGTTGTAGTGGAGTGGCGCGTCAAATAACGATACTTTACCATCCGTTGCTTGGATGAAGTAGTGCAAAGCTTCCACTTCGTAAGACCAATATTCACCGACGGCAAATAGGTCGCGTTTGGCATAGTTGCGGACGTGTTCCAACCATTCTTGGAAAAATTCTGCTGCTACGTGTTTGACGGCATCGAAGCGAAAGCCGTCAACGTTTGTTGTATCGACATACCACTCGCCCCAGTATTTTAATTCTCCGGTGACTTCTGGGTTGTCCATATCTAAATCGCAACCCATGAGGTAGTCAAAGTTGCCTTTCTCTAAGTCTACTCCGCGATCGAATTCTTTGCCTTTTAGCAGGTAAACGGCATGGGTGTCTGTGTTGTAAACGTTGTAATCAATAGCGTCAAAATGCCACCAATGCCACTCCATGCTGGAATATTTTTTTTCGCGGCCGGGGAAAGTAAAATGCGTCCAAGCTTTGATTTTTTGATATTCGCCTACGGTGTCATTGCGGTTGTCTGGATTGAAGGGTGTGGCTTCGGCTTCTTCTTCGGCATCGGCACCTAATTTGTGGTTGAAGACAACATCGGCATAAATCCGAATTCCTACATCTTGTGCAGCTTTGATCGCGCGCAAATATTCATCTTTTGTGCCGTATTTGGTGCGTACCGATCCTTTTTGGTCGAATTCACCTAAGTCGAATATGTCGTAAACACCGTAACCTACATCCATCCCGCCGCCGGTTCCTTTATAGGCGGGCGGCAACCACAGGGATGTTACACCAATTTTTGCTAAATCTTTTGCAGATTCTGCTAGCTGATTCCACAGGCTGCCATCAGCCGGGTTGTACCAGTGGAAATACTGCATCATGACGCCATTGACTTGAGACATATTAAGTTTCTCCTGTTTTGTAAGGTTGTCAGATATATTTTTGTTCGTTGTCGGTGCGCTCTAAATATGTCTGCAATTTACGGTCAATACTTATCATAAAATGTTGACCTTAATAAAGATATCTATCTGTTGATAGATTGACAATTGAGTGTGTTTTTGCTAATACTGTTTTAATATATAATTCAGTAAAAAATATGTTCTATGATTTGTAAATTTGGGTTCAGAAACTTGCTGAATATTGTTGTTTGCTGTTTGCGTTTGAAGCAACACAATCAAATTGGTTGGCTCGTTTGGACTTGAGTTATATGATTTTTACTGCGGACTGAAGTCCTCACTACTAACCAATTTGATGCGGACTGAAGTCCTCACTACGAACCTAGTAGAGGATTCTTGGATTTGTCGATCGCACAACTACCAACCACCTCTTGACGATAAACGATCAAGTTGTTGCAGGTTCTGCGGCTACTCGCTCAATCTTAGTTTCCCAAGTACCATCGATCGCCAATTCGAGCAATCTAAATCCGGGCCCGATGGTGTCGAGGACAATGGGATGGCTTTTGGGTAGCAGTTGGATGCAGGTACTCGGCGTGCCCAAGTAGGACACTAAGCCTCGCTGTTGCTGAAATTCTTGGTGAATGTGGCCGCAAAGGACTATTTTGATTTGAGGGTATCGATCGACAATTGCAAAAAATTCATCGGCATTGTGCAGCATCATGCTGTCCATGATTTCACAGTCGATCGCCAGCGGATGATGGTGCAAAGCAATCGTAACAGGTCGATCGCCCGTTTGTTGCAGTTGAGAGTCCAGCCACTGCAAGCTGTCTGGGGAAAGCCGCCCGCCGTCGCATCCGGCTTCGACACTCGAAAGCAGCAGAAACTGCCAGTTTCCCTGCATCCACGATTTTTTTGGGGAAATCGGCGGCTGATTTAAGATTTCTGTCATGACTGGGATGTTGTCGTGGTTTCCCGGTATCCAGTAGGCGGGAATTCCCAGGGGGGCGATGAGGGAAATCAATCGCTGGTAAGATTCGGGTGTTTCGTCTTGAGATAAGTCGCCTGTGAGCAAGAGTAAGTCGGGGGACGGCTGTATCTGTTGCAGGCGATCGAGAACTGCTTGCAGGGTGCGGGTTGTCGAGATTCCTTTCCATTGTCGATCGCACACTGCAAACAAGTGAGTGTCGGTGATTTGGGCGACGAGTAGCGGAGAATTTGGTGTCATGGCTGCTGTTGCGGGTGAAGCGGAGGCGATCGAGCTATTTCTAGATTAGCTTGGGATAGGGTTTTGAGGGCTAACGAACTTTGGGCGATGGAAATTTTTTACAGATATGTTGAAATAATCAGGATTTAGTGTATTATCGTATAACGTCAATTTTCAGACGTAGCGGCGGCATAGCCAAGTGGTAAGGCAGAGGTCTGCAAAACCTCCACCCCCAGTTCAAATCTGGGTGCCGCCTTTATTTCGTTTGTCTCGGAAAGCCCTGGAACTACGTATTTACCTTGACTTCAGGATTGTAACCGATTGTATATTACCCACAATTGTGTATAATTAACCATAGAAAGTAATACAGTTTTAATACCGTGGAAAACCCAAGCCGTGGGCGGCTCAATCAAGCGAACGGCCGGCTTAGGTTGGCAAAGACTGGAGTGGCGATCGTCCAGAAATGCGATCGCCTTTATTTGCAAGCGACGCTTCCACCAAGACCTGCATCAGACAAGGCGCTTCCGTATCAGCAACAAATCGCTCTGGGTGTTCATGCAAATCCCGCTGGCATTTCTTTAGCCGAAAAGGAAGCTCGCAGGCTGGGTTTTTTGATTGACTCTAAGAGCTTCGACTGGGGATTGTATGGCGATACTAATCAGAAAATAGAAACGATTACCGATTTGGCTCAAAAATTTGAGGAGATGAAACGGCATGATGTTTCTGACACCACATGGGAGACTGACTATGCACGACCACTTGCAAAGTTGCCGGCGGGCGAACAGATCACGCCAGAATTACTGATAGCCACGATCGCAGAGACTAAGCCAAATACCCGTCAGCGCCGTCGGTTCTGTCTGGCTTTTCGTCAGTTGGCGCAGTTCGCAGGGATAGACATTGATGTCAGCGACTTGATGGGAAATTATTCACCAACAAAGGTTCAGCCGAGAAATTTGCCGACAGACGAAGATATAGCGAAAGGGTTCGCCCAGATTGAAAACCTTCAATGGCAATGGGTTTACGGAGTGATTGCCGCATATGGCCTGCGTGATCACGAAGCTTTCTATCTTGACATGAGCAAATTCCCGATCGCTCAAGTGCTTGAGGGTAAGACTGGCTATCGGCAGTGCTGGCCGCTGCGACCGGAATGGGCAGAGCAATGGGATTTGGTAAACGTCAAAAGACCGCCTGTTACTGGTCGGTGCCATGCCGATTTTGGCGATCGCGTTTGTAAGTTTTTTTCCAGATCATTGATAGATTTTCGGGCTTACGATTTACGGCACGCCTGGGCAATCCGGGCTATTGGTTTTGGTCTAGACACGTCGCTCGCCGCTAAACAGATGGGACATTCTCTTGCCACGCACACACAGACATATCACCTCGCCCTTAACGAGCGCGAGCAGCAGCGAGCTTACGATCGAATTTTGTCGCTGCAAAGGTGGGTTAAAAATGAGCCACCACTAAAAGGAAAATGATGCAAAATTAAATGTGTGAAGAATAAGTCCATCTTGAGAAAAATTATGGCGCAAATCGAAATATGGCTGACATCTGGTAATGGCAAAATTTTAAGCGTAGATCTGACATCGCTCATCAAGGATTTTTTTTGGGAATCGGATCATATCCCTCTTGTTGGGGACAATGTAAACATCGATTTGGATTATTTCCCACACGTAGCCTGGCGTGGTGATGTTGGCTCGATCTGTGGCAAGGTTGTTGAGCGTGATTTTGAATCTTGTTCTCAAACAGTGATGCTCACTCTGGAGATAGAGCGCCTGATGGGGCAGTGCTTGCAGAGAATAGAAAGTCGCAGCCGTTTAAACACGAGTTTGGACTCGACAAGCTAGAACAGCGGTGAGCTTACGATCGGTTGATGAGTCGTTATTCGTCTTTGGGTAGCATTTGACTCTCGAAATACGCCTTGTTTTTGTCACCGAGTACCGCTGCGTAAGGGTTGTCTGTGGACTGATGGCGTATTCCTTTTTTGAGTATTGAGTCGATGTCTGTGCAGTCTACCTCTACGTATCTAACGACCTTGGTTATTATCCACTGGTCTTTCCCTTCGACTCGTTCGTGAAACGTGTGAATGCCTTTTCTTAAGAATATCCTGTTGTTCCATTTGATAGTGAATTCCGGTAACTGAGCGACATACTCACTAAAAACCTTACGTCCGAGCGAACGACTGAATTCGATGCCAAAAGCGCCGTGACTGATAGGGATTCCAGTCAAAAGGACGATAAGGTACTTGTGGGTTTTGTTTGCCATCTTTTTATTGTGGTGTGGTTGTAACCCACATTCCGCAGATGTGGGTTTGATTTTTTTACCAGTTGTGAAAACTGGAAGCCCAAAAACTTTTGGGCTGAACCTATGCGGTTTTAGAGTTACAGATACTTGTCAAATTCACCTAAAATA
>NZ_JAHREU010000078.1:0-32971 GCF_020883145.1 Microcoleus sp. CAWBG27 | reverse complement strand
ACTGCATTGGACACAAATGTGATTTTGTTTTCCTTTCTTCTTGCCGTTTTTACGGATATGGGTTGATTTACATTCAGGGCATTGCATAAATTATTCCTCCTATTCATACTCTAACTCAGCAACGCCACCAATCATTGCCCGCATCCCCTGACTTGGATGGTTGAACCTTAGCCGATGACAGTGGTTGTAATAATCCACAAATAGCTTTCTAGCTCCCTCATCTAGCTCAAACTCCATTAATGGAAGAGCGTCCACTTTTTCGTAGAGTGCTTGCATCATTGGGTTGATGTCAATCTTGGGGAGCCCTAAGGTTATTTGAGTTAATGCCAGGGGCTGCTGTACAAAATCAAATCGCGCAAACGTTCCATTGTCATCGCTGCCATCTCCTAAAAAAGGTGCTAAGACTTTGGGCTGGATGTTGCCGTAAATAGACAGAGATACCGCCCCAACATCAACCGGAATCCCACCCGCGCGAGCTACTGCGGCACCGTTGCCACTCCAAGATTCCAGCAAGTCCTCGTTGTCGCTTCCTCTGCCACCACGGTATTGGTTTGCTGATTTAAAAAATCCTGCGAGTTCGTCAGAGAGCCAAAGTATTCCTTGACTGGGATTGCGTCCTACCATGCCTGCTATCCCTTCCCATGTGGCTTTTGTGATGTAGGGGATTATTTTTACAGGCTTGTCAGGTGCGGGGCCCTTGTTCTCGTCTTTACTGTTCTTCCATTGCTCAAATTCCTGTTCGTAGACTTTTTCCTGAGCCTCGAACTTTTGCTGATTTCTTTCCCGCATCGCTGCCAGCGGGTCTGTAATCATGGCGTTCATTACTGGGGTTTTCATCTGGGAAGATTCGGCGATGAGCGCTCCAAAATAGCCGAAAGTCCGACAGCGATACCTGTTCCACTCATCCACGAGCATTGTGCTGCTGCCGTTTTTTAGGAATCGTGAGATACCAGAAATCAGCGCTAGTGCGTAGCATTCGGGCTTCAGGTTCATGCGTCGCGCTACTTCTTCGATCGGGCTTGCTAGGGATTCGGGAAAGATTTCGGATAGTTTGACGCTGGCGGACTTTGAAGCAAGCAGTTGCTCAACCCCAATTCTTGTGTCTTCCTGGTTGGCTTCTTGCTCCAGCTCTAGTTCTTTGTCGCGGTAGATTTTCCAGACATCGGCAGAGGTGAGTCGGTACTTTTGAGCCAGCCCGAAGATTTTAATCTGTAGCTGTGATTTCTTTAAATCGGACTCTAGCAGTTGCTCGATTTCTGTCCCCAGCTCCGAGATGTTAGGGAGTTGAAATTGTTGGGGGCGGGTAACTTTTGCTACTGCCTGCGGGGAAACCTCAAAAACTTTCTTTTCGCCGATCGCTGCTCTGATGTCCTCTGCTGTTATCTTGTGCTGCTGAATCCAGTCGGCTACGTCCAGCCCTTTGCTTTTGGGTAGGTTTTCCCAAGCTTTAGAGTTTGGGTAGGGATAAAGCCAGAGGGCATCGGGGAATTCCTGATGCAGCAGTTGGGCGTGCTTGATACCCGGTTCGTCGCGATCGGGAACAATCACAACCTTCGCAGCTTGTAAATCACTTGTGTCAGAGCTTCGCCATTTACCAGAGCCACCGATGTTGCAGGTAGCGGCCAAGCCTAAATCCCACAGGATATCGGCGCAAGATTCGCCCTCGACGATGAAAATGAGCTCGTTATTGGCGATCGCCTTTTGGACTTCGGCGTAGCGGTAAATCGGGATGTTTTCACGCTCTACTCCCTCAGTGCCTCCTACCCAGCCAATTTGTCGGGAACTCTTGCACTTGCCCCAACTTTGCTGAGTCCAGTCAGCATCACCGTTACCCTTCTTGCCGCCTTTCCCGTCATCAAACCGCACAACGCGTACTAGCGGGGAGCCATTGCGATCGGGATACTCCCAGTGGCGGGTCTGACGGGGACGGATTGCTTTTTTCTCTTGGATTGGAGCGTAGTAGAGTTTGCCCTCCTTATCCGCCTTTGACGTAGCTTCCCAACCGGTAGCGGGCGGTTGGTCGCGGTTGCAGACTGAAAGTTCGCCTATGGAGTAGCACCAGTCAGGCTTACTACAGTGGGGGCAGGGGCTGGCTTTGGAGGCGCGAATTAAGCCAGAATTTTGGGATGCAGAATTTGACCCTGTGGGGTTCGTACTCAGCCTCAGCATCCTTGTATTTTTGAGAGCCACCCTTATTGACTCCCCAAATCTCAAGAATGATTTTTGCCTTGCCGTAGCCGCGCGCCGGCAGTTGCATGATGCGTTCTGCGAGTTCCACATCGCCGTTCTGGGAACGTTCTACACCAGGTTCAGCTAGTTGGTTTGAACGTTCCAGTTCTGAACCGTCACTATCACCAGAAGTCAGTGCTAAAGCGCGTTCTAGATGTTCCACGGGGTTCAGGATTGCTTCTGCTTCCTGCTGTCGCTGCTGCTGGCTGACGTAAACCTCGGTTGAGATTTCGTCCTCAACATCAGCCTTGATAGCTCGCACTTTCATAGCTTCGATTTCAGCTTCATCGGCAAGCTTTTTGGCTAAGTTGCCCGCTCCTACAGCGCAAGCAATTGCCGTACCCAAACTCAAGCCCTGGACTGCCTTGTGCCAGCTTACTTTATCGTTCAGAACTACCAGCGGTGCCAGCCACAGCGCAACGGCGCTACCGCACAAAGCGTACATTTTTAGCTGCATAGAAATACACCCATTCCTATCAGCAACATTGCCAAGCCGCTAACTAAAAGTGCTTGCAGTTGGGGAACTGAAATTCTGAGCCACTGACTGACAGAGAAGTCCAGCAGCCAGCACATTGCCCACACCAGCGCTACCCCTGCTAACAAGCACAACACAATTTTTCTCGCCATTGGATGCAAGCTCGCTATCCACCCCAGAAGGGAGAAAGCGATGCACCCGGCGACGAAGTAGTTTGCCAGATACATCGCTCTCATTAGTTTGTACCTGCCGTGAGTTTGGCTCTGATGGCATCAATCCGAGTGCGGGCGTCGCTGTCGGCTTTGTCTATACCCAGTCCGAGGCGGGCGTAGCCTGGTCGGAGTGCGTGCAGCTTTTTGGCTAAGCCGGCGTTAGATCGCACTTTTTTGAGTTCGTTCTCGGCTACCGCACCCTCGTACTTGCGGTGCGCTTTGTGAACTGTGGCATCGGCTTCTTCAATCTGACTCAGAGCCTTGTAGGCACGCTTGGTGTGACGCGCGTCCTCGGTTTTCTCTTTGGCTAATTCCTTCAGTTTGTCAGCCGTATCGCGATCGCAGTAAGCAGGGTTAGGGACGATGGGAGCAGTGCGGATGGAATTGAAATTACCAGGATTGTTAGGAGTGATGACGCCCGAGGCGGTAGCGGCCAAAACTTTTGATTTGTCTATGGCGTGACCGTCAGCTTGGGCTAAATCAGTTGATGCAGCGGACTTACCGCCACCGAACAGTCGCAGTTGCAAGCTCATAATTTCGTCCCTATTTGAATGTTGATGCGGACTGGGGAGGGAAATAAATTCAACGGGTTGATTTGCCGCCACATGGACATGGCCATTACAAACACCCCCGCCGATGCGAGTAGAAGTGCGATGAGTTGCCCGAAGTCAACCCAGTCTAGAAAGCTGGTGGAATTTTGGCGGGTAAAGTTGCAGACAGGGAAAGAACCGTCGTTAGTCCAGTCAATGCTGTCTACACTGTCTACATACGCTGTGTCAAGCAATTCAGGTGTTTTGTCTACAACATCTAGCACTGTGTCTACAGTGTCTACATTCACTGTTTCAAGCGATTCACCGTCAATGAAGTACAGTTCTAGCAGCGCTTCCCAGGTGGCAGTTTTGGAAAGTTTTCCGAACTGCTTGGCATCTTCGTTGGTAAAACCGTTCTCAAAAGCGATCGCCTTTAATTTGTCAATGCGGCGGTAGTGATTGGGGGATTTAGTCATGGCTGGCAAGCCTCAAATCACCGCCGACAACTAAATTCCCGTCAAAACAGGGGTAACAAGGGTGCGATTCAGGTTCAAACTCCATCGCTCCACCCGTCCACTCAATCAAATAAGCCCAAGTTTTTTGGCGGGGGTACCAGCAAATACCAAGCACCTCACCGAACTCAGTGCGGTTCTCGCCGAACTCGTCAACCCAGTTGTCAGATACTTTGTCGCCGAAAACAAACTCGGGTTTCGGCAAGTTGTCAGGAATTATCGGTGTCTGAACGTAGCTAGCTAAACCCAAGCACCCTAAAGCAAGCTTACGGGTGTCAGGTTGTATTAAGAGATGCGGCTGCTTTTCACGGCAACCGGCTGAAAGTGTCATAATTTTTAAGCTCCAAACGTTGTTGTATAACGGTTTGGGGAAGTCGTGACTTGGTTAGCGGTGGTACGCTAGTCAGTCGCGCGTCAATCTTCCTTAGTTACATACGATCGCAGTTTCACAGCCATCTGTCAACGCAGGGACTGTAAAGTTTTGTGAATAATTATTCGGCGAGCAGTTCCATCACTTCGTCAGGCGTAATCCCATAAATAGCTGCTAGCAACTTGATATTTTTCGCATCACATCCTAGCTGTTTGAGTACCCCAATAGCGCTACCCAACGGAATAGCTTCTGCCGTGGACTGAGTTAACAAATCAATCGTTGTTTGAGTATTGGCTCGTTTCTTATAAGTGCCTTCATTCATCTGCATTGAATGCCCCAAACTCTTAGCCCTTGTCTCTTGAGACATCCCTGCCATTTGACCGTTGAGGTTCGCCAAATGACGCAAAGCATGGGTTTGACTCAAGCTCTTACTCCATCTCACTAAAATGTCGTGTCCTCTCTTGCAGTAAACCCCAGCGATTGTCTTTGGATTGCTGGATATCAACCGAATCTTAGGTAATTCTCCTGACTTGATTTCTAACCGTTCAATCAAATCAAAATGAGTAGGGGGAAGCATTGGCACGCACAATCGGTAGCCTGTTTTAGTGGTGGTATTTAGATTCGTCCGCTCTCCTACGACAGCAATCATTTTTGTGTTATTCGCCTCAGTCAGAGGTGGAATAATGATACCATCTTTTGTTTTAAACGGTTTATCAATATTCTGAACTGCAAAAACTTCATGCACTCGGAATCCATACACTAGCTGCATCGAAAACACCCACAACCAGCAGCGTCGCTGTTCTGGGCGGTATCGCTTGTCATTGGAAGGGATGTTTAAAACTTCGTCCCGAAGATTCAAAAAGTCATCAACAGACAAAGTTTGAAGGTCTTCTCTAAACTCAGTTTGTATGCCATCAATCTCTTTAAGGCGACTAAGTAAATCACTGTTATTAATGACCTCTGCTAGCTTTTTCATTGCACACAGGCAGTTCTTAAAACATTTAGTGCCTTGTTTCTTGCTGTTAATTGCGGACAGAATATCTGTCAAATTTACAACCTTTTCCCGTGGCAATAGTTTGTAGTAATGACCGTAAACCGCACCCCAAGTACACTGATGGCTGGCATTAGCTCTATCTCGCTGTTGGCGGCGTTTAGTCCGTCCATCCCAGTATTCTTTCTCTATTTGTGCAATAGCCTCGCCGAACGTTATCAAGTCATTCTTGATTATATTTTTTCGCAAAATGACATCATCGTACCAGACCAAAAACTGAGACTCTGTTTTTAGCGATTCTAGGGCGCTAGCAACTAAATGAGCTTTCTTCAAGGCGTCAGCAATACCATTAATCGTCAGGTAACACCCACAGGCTTTGTTAACACGCTTGTCACCTAATTTGAATTGGAGGGTGATGTAAGAGCCTTTAGCCTTACTGTCCTTTTTTAGTCCTACCCCTTTGGGGCATTCTTTCTGTGCTTGCTTGAAGTAGTCCAAAATTCGCTCGTACCCGATCAGGTAGTCAGCAGAGGTGCTGACTGTGATGGGGTTGGATTTTTCGCTCATCTTTTGCTCAATGCCCCAGCAATGTTGAGTCTGATTGTTGCAGCCATTGTACAGCGAGTCGCTCAGTTTTCGCTCAGGCGTAAGGGAATACCTTCAGAGCTAGCAAAAGAACGAGCTAGAACGACGGAAAACCGTGGATTGGGAGCTAGGCGCTAATTAAATTCCTTCTACTCCCATCCTCAAACAACATAGTAGAATGCAATTACCGGCAAGCTGTAGTGTTCTAGTCAATCTTAAAATATTGACTGGAATATTTGAGTCAATGAGCTTGTACAATATTTTTCATGAACATCCAGCAATTTGTTGACAATTCTCTCGGACAATGGCGATCGCAGCGCAGCGCCCATCACTTGACATTCCGACACTTTGAAGCGATCGAGTCAGTCATTGATATCGTTGCACTCTCACCCGATGATGCTGCCGTAATCGACCTCTGCAAATCCTACAACATCGACCCAGGCCAAGCAGTAAACCCCTTTCACATGGCATGGGAAGGCCAGTCAGATTGGGATGAAAATGCTGAAATGAAAGGCAGTTGCATCCTCGTACCCATCCCAGATCCAACAGTCCCCAATCGCGGTAAACTACTGCGAGACCAAGGATATGCCGAAACCATTCCCGCCGCCGCTGACTATCACATCACAGACGATGGCACCTTTGTCCTAGTGACAAGCTACGATAACGCCGCCGCCGAAGAAAAAATTTGGTTCGCCAATCCCAACCTGCGCTTTCGCGTTTCCCTGATCAAAACCAGTAAAGGAAGTGGAGTTGTCACCGCATCATTTTCTTCAGAAATTCGATCGCTCTCCGGCAAATAATACCAATTATCAAAAATTATGCAACAGTATTTGTACGGTGCGTCGCCACAAATAATCCCTAACTTTAATCAACAATATCGCAGCGACGCACCTTACCTAAAGAGTTGATATCAAATCCACTCTTCATCGTCCTGTATTAATCTCTCTATTCTCTCTCTGTGTCCTCTGCGCTCTCTGCGGTTAAATCATTCCGATGCAACCAGAAACGATATGATGAAACAAACAGAAAAATTGTTTTGTACCCATAGTTTTGATAAAGGGTAGAGCGCTTGTCAAGCAAGTGATGTACTCACAGCCAATTACCAATTACTAATCCGTACCTCACTTGATAATTGCTATATAACAAAGTAAAAAAAAGTTTATGAATTCAGTTAAAACCAATAATGATTTAATCACTCTAGCTCAGTGGATGGCTGGGGATTTCAGCAACTACAAACAATCTTTTGAAAAACCACAACAATTTGCCCATATTCATATATTTTTCCGGCCCTTACCATTTGAGTTTTTTAATGCCATTGGATTTTACTCCGAGCAGGTTTATGACCATGACCTCTGGACTCCCTACCGTCAAGGAGTCCACAAATTAATAGACCAAGGAGAACAAATTTATATTGAAAATTATAGTCTCAACGATCCAGTACAGTACGCCGGAGCAGCACGGGAATTAAGCATTCTCAAAACAATTAAACCAGATTGCATTCAACGGCGCTACAATTGCTCTATGGTTTTCAAACGAGAAGGAGAAATGTTTCGTGGTAGTGTAGAACCAGGAAACCAGTGTCTCATCGAAAAAAAAGGTTGTTCAACCTACCTTATCAGCGACGTGGAAATTACCGAAACAACCTGGAAAAGTCTCGATCGCGGTATGGACGCAAACACTCACCAACAGATTTGGGGATCGGACTTCGGCTCTTTGTCCTTTGAAAAGCGCCAAAGTTTTGCCGCAGAGCTACCACCTATCTAAATTTTACCACCGACGAATTTACTGGCGATCGCAGCACATACTACAGCCACACCGATTACCCTAAAAGACTCCTGTACCCAAAAAAACTCCTGTAGTACGTGAAACAGCAACCTCGCCTGGAATGTTACATTATGTAAAATTTTCTAATATAACATCCAATTATGGTAAATTTTCACATAACACAATAGTGGAGATTTTTTAAATGGTTTTTGGACCTGCATCTCGACTTGGAGTCAGTTTATTTGAAGAAACACCCTGTTTAGAACTGATTCCAGGACGTTCACAAGAAGAAGTAGAAACCATTATTCGTGCCGTCTACCGGCAAGTTTTGGGTAATGCTTACGTCATGGAAAGCGAACGGGCGACAATTCCTGAATCGCAATTCAAAAGTGGTGCATTGAGTGTACGCGAATTTGTCCGCGCTCTTGCCAAATCCGACGCTTACCGTTCTCGCTTTTTCGATACTTGTCCTCGCTATCGGTTTATTGAACTGAATTTCAAACATCTTCTCGGTCGCGCTCCCGATGGCCTAGAAGAAATGAGAACCCATAGCACTATCTTAGATACTCAAGGCTACGAGGCAGATATTGATTCTTACCTCGACAGCGATGAATACCAAAACGCCTACGGCGAAAATATCGTTCCCTACTACCGAGGCTACAAAACCCAACCAGGACAAAATATGGTTGGGTTTACTCATATGTTTGCTCTCTTGCGCGGCCCTTCCAGCAGCGATTTCAAAGGAAGTCTTTCTGGAAAATCCCCAGTTTTGAACAAATACGTGATTCAGGAAACCCCTGTAGCAGTCATTCCTCCTTCCGGCGGTTCAGTTGGGGATGGTTGGTCATTTCCCGATAGACAGCGCGGTGCTAAAAGTGTTTACAACGTTGCTTCTGGTGACGAAGGTAAGGTTTTCCGTATCGAAGTAACTGGCTATCGCACTTCTGCAAAAAATCGGGTTCAAAAAATTCGGCAGAGCAACCAAGTTTATGTAGTGCCGTTTTCCAGACTTTCCCAAGAATATCAACGCATCCACAAACAAGGTGGCGTAATTGCCAGCATCACTGCTGTCAACTAGAAACCGTTTAAACTTATAGCTTCACGACTTGGGGAATTACCTCCCTGAGCGTGTTTTTCTTCAATCCTTAATTCCCTGTTTTGAAACGTTATTTAGTCTTAGGAGAAACTCAATGAGTGTGGTTTTAGATGCACCAGTAGAACTTTGGTCTGCTAGCAGTTCCGATGATACACAGGCCGTAATTCGGGCAGTTTACAAGCAAGTGCTGGGCAATCCCCACGTGATGGAAAGCGAACGCCTGACTGTGCCAGAATCCCAGTTGTGCGATGGTGCGACGACTGTACGGGAATTTGTCCGCGCTGTGGCAAAATCTGATTTCTATCGCAGTCGGTATTTTGAATCCTGCGCTCCCTACCGCTTTGTCGAGCTAAACTTTAAACATTTGTTAGGTCGCGCTCCCTTAGACCAAGCAGAACTTTCTGAGCATATTCGCATCTGTATCGAAAAAGGTTACGATGCAGAAATTGACTCCTACCTAGACAGTCAAGAATATGAGGACAAATTCGGCGAGAATACAGTTCCTTATTATCAAGGAGCCAAGAGTCAACTCGGACAAAAGCAAGTTGGCTACAATCGCACTCTTTCCCTGTATCAAGGTTATGCAGGAGTTGACAGTGCTTTTACCGCTTCTCGCTTAGTTGAGTTCGTAGCTGGTAATAGTGGTAACAAAATTACTTTACCAAGCACAGGCGGTCGCATTAGTGCAGCAAAAGATGCCACCGAAAAAATGTTCAAGATTGTAGTCAAGGGAGCTAAATTTGATAGCCCTCGCCGAGTGAGCAACACTGAATATCTTGTCTCTGGTGGGAAGATGACCCCCCAAATTCAGCGCATCCATCGTGCTGGCGGAAAAATTGTCAGCATCACCGAAGTTGCTTGAGCCATAGACTGATGATGCGAGCCTGAAGTCAGGGATAACCAGAGACTTTCTTGCGTTTCCCTTCCTGAACCGGACTAGATTCTTATATCGTTTTTTTTGATGTAGGTTTCCTATTTTATACTTTCTCTAGAGCGAGTTTATTATTCGCTCTTTTTCTGTTGAAAAAAGCCAAAAACTTGATTTACAGAAGAAAGCCTTAGTTATCTAGGGAGAAGGGGAAAATATTTGGTCGGAGCGCGTCCAAGACTGTTTCTCAAATCTAAATTATAAAATGATATTCCCCCAATAGCCGATAAAAAAGTGCAGGCTTGGATGCGAGGTCGTAACCTAAATTTTTAAGGTCAATTTTGGATGTTTGAAACTTTAGACTACCAGCCGTTCAGAGATTAGAGCAATATATCACCAGCCTGCGAGTATGCTTAATTTCTGTGGAACTTCTCAAACGAGTTTCGATGGGAAATCACCGACAAGTGATGCTCTATCAAGCGAAAGGAAGTTTGCATACACCTCATCGCGAACTACGACAATACTGGTTAAAATACAATACGGTTTACTTAAGACCGCCTTCAGGGTAAAACCCTATGAGAAATAGATACGGAGATTGCTTCGTTCCTCTCTTCGGACTATCCTAAGTGAACTGTATTGGGTTAAAATAGGGAAGTTTTCAGACTAGATTTGATGAGAGAGTTTACATAAACTAGGTTCACGGTCAAAAAAAGATTTCGGCGTTAAGATAATTTTGGTAAGTTGCACAAAGTGAACTCTGTTGTTTAAAGTAAGGAAAAGTCCTGCTCTGTTGCGGTTATGGATATTCACGAAATTGAAGCGTTTCTAGATAATTCTGATTTTCAATATCGACTCAAGGCGATCGCAGCTCTGAAAGATTATACACCAGAGATTGCCGTTCCTTTGCTAAAAGCTCGACTCAACGACCCAGAATTTTTAGTCCGTACTTTTGTCAGCAGGGGATTTGGACAACAGCAAAGCGCCGAATCTTTCGCAGCCTTGCTGCAAATCATGAAACTTGATAACACTCCCAATGTGCGCGCCGAAGCTGCAAATTCCCTGTCGCTGTTCGGTAGGTGCGCTGCATCTCATTTAGTGCTGACTTTTGTTCAAGATGACCACTGGCTGGTGCGTCGCAGCATTCTGGCGGCGCTGGTGGATATGGAGTGCTACAACGAACTTTTCGAGGTGTGCGTTGAAGCCTTGGCTGGGGAAGATATGACCACCCAGGAAGCGGCTGTGGACGCGCTCGGTGCTTTAGCCGGAAGCAGTCAGGAAGCAGCGGCCTTGGCTCGGTTGTTGGTGCTGGCTGGTTCTGAGTATGAAGGGATTCGCCAGCACACTGCATCTGCTTTGAAGCATTTTGATGCTCCAGAAGCGAAGCAGATGTTGAGTCAACTGCGGCAAGACTCCCACCATCGAGTGGTTGGTGCTGCTTTAGAAAATTTACTCGATCGCAATTAAGAATATTTTATAATCTTTCTGATGTAACATGAGGCGACCTTATGGGCATTGGGCATTGGGCATTGGGCATTGGGCATTGGATTGGAGCCCCTGTACCTGACTACCATTGAGAACCGCTATATCAACTTCTAGAGCCAGAAACCGGGTTTTTTCTGGAAATTATGACTTGAAGTGCGAGGAATGTGGGCAAACAACCCGGTTTCTTGAATGTCTGTGGTTAATTCCTGCGATTGTTAAACAATCAAGCTTGACTGAACTGTTTTAAGCCAGCGATTAAATTGTCAAAAGCAAGACCAGATAAATCCTGTTCCTCAGAACACAATTGCTGTAAACTAACTGTTTTTAATTGTTCTAATCCACAGAGCATCGCCGCCACGGGAACTCGCAATTCTTGATAGAGTAGTTCCATGTTTTCTAGCCCTGCTTGACTGGTGAATTCCGGGTTTTTCCCTGCTATACTATAGGAGACGGAGCGCAAGAAATGCCAAAAATCTCGCCAACAAGCTTCGGCGCGTTCAGCAGGATAGAGGTCATTGTCTGGTTCGGTGATATTTGGAAAGTCGGCTAACACCTTTTCCCTGGCATTCGATACAAGATTAGGAGCTTGCTCTCGCAGCAATCTTGCTTGTTCTAACATTAAAGAGGTATCGGGAACCAGATTTTTGATATTTTCTAAATCTTCATCTGTGAGATATCGACTTTCATCGTCAGCCTTTTGAAAAATGGCAATTACTTCATCTGGATAGATATTTTTCCAAGTAGCAAAGCTGACAATTCTCGCTTTGGGAATTAATTGTTTTGCTCTTTCACTTAATTGCATAGCTATTAAAATTTTGGGGAGGGAATTGAGTACACTTCAAGTTATAGACTAGAATTATGAGAAATTTTATTAAGATTTGTTACATTTGAGAGAATCAAAGATGAGAGTGTGGTAAAAACTCTTCATTAGATTAGTGCGATCGCACCTTTGGTTTCATAACGAAATATTACTTTGTTATCCATAAAAGAGACTAGGCCCAGGGCGATCGCCTATTATCCTGTGTTCAGGGAGAGATTGAAGGAGCTAAATTATAATCTATGTTTAAGCCATTTCAGCAATTTCTAGAAAAAGAACTGTTTGAGAACTTTGCACTAGAGAGCCGTCCCATTCCCTCTGGATTGGAATCTGTGGTGAGTGAAAGAGGTAAAAATCCCGCCACAATTCAAAGCTGGTGTTATCAATGCCCTGAATTGCGAAAAATACGCTACACCTACATCGATGCTGGGGAAACGGCACAAATTTTTAACAGTGTCATTTATCCAAGCCACAATTACGATGTGCCGTTGCTAGGGATTGATTTTTTAGCGTTTGGACAAAAGAAAATCTTGGTGGTGATTGATTTTCAGCCGTTATTTCGCGATCGGGCTTACACAGACAAGTATATCGAACCGTTGACCGAAATTCGAGCTAAATACAGCTCGTTGGTACAAGACTTAGAAATGAAGTTTTATGATGCCAACCAGTATTTTTCCAAGAATTTGCTCTTTGCCAAAACCGACGCCGAAACAGTAGTGAACCAATTGTTTCCGGCCTATCAAGAATACGTCCAGTTGTATTGGAAAATGCTACAACAAGCTACTCCCCTGACAACTCCCGCAGAAATTCAGCGGATTGTGAAAGCACAGAAAGAATACGATCAGTATAGTGCAGAAAGAGACCCCGCATCCGGGCTGTTCGGCAGCTATTTTGGTCATGAATGGTCAGAGCGCTTTTTGTACGAGTTTTTGTTTGAAGATGCTGTTCCCTTAGCGGTTCCCGCCGGGACAAAATAAATTAAAAATGACTCTCTATCAGCCTTTTTTAGATTACGCCATCCCCCTGCTCAGGGAGCGACTTGACTTAGCTCCATATCCGATTCCAGCAGGTTTTGAAAAAAAAGAATGTATCACTGGGAAAGGAAAAAAAGAGCAGTTGGTTGTCACTACTAGCTATGCTTTTCAATCGCCCAAACTGCGACAAATTCGGGCGGCTCACGTTGAGGGCGGTGATGCTCTTCAGGTTTTGAATTTTGTAATTTTCCCGCAAATTAATTATGATTTGCCTTTTTTTGGGGCAGATTTGGTGACTTTACCGGGGGGACATTTGATTGCTTTGGATATGCAGCCGCTTTTTCATGATGTGGCCTATCAGAAGCAATACTCTGAGCCGATTTTACCGATTTTTAACAAGTATCAAAAAGATTTGCCCTGGGGGGGAGATTTTCCTGAAGAGGCAAAACCTTTCTTTTCTCCTGCTTTTCTCTGGACTCGTCCTAAGGAAACTGAGGCGGTGCAAACTCTTGTGTTTGATGCTTTTAAGGATTATCTACAAGCTTATCTCGATTTGGTCGATCGCGCGCAACCAGTCACCGACAGTCAGAGATTGGCCGAGATTCTTCAGGCTCAACGGAACTATATCAACTATCGTGCTGCGAAAGATCCTGCGAGGGGGATGTTTCTGCGGTTCTATGGTGAGGAGTGGACTGAGGAGTATATTCACGGTTTTCTGTTCGATTTGGAACGCCATTTATAGGAAAATTAAAATTTGTTTGTAGTGAGGACTTTAGTCCTCTGAATTTGCGGACTAAAGTCCACACTACAAACGGTTTGTAGTGAGGACTTTAGTCCTCTGAATTTGCGGACTAAAGTCCGCACTACAAACGATATCTAACTTGCAAGACTTTGAGCTGTATTATTCCGAGTATAAGGGTTCCAAGTACCTAACTCCTTGGAACTGCGACTGCAAAGCATCGCTCTCGTTTCCGGGTTCAATCCTTGTACTAAGCTGAAATCAGCACCAGCAATACTTTGCAACTGCTCTAAATTCGCTCCTGTCAAATCAGCAGCCCGTAAATCTGCGCCTTGCAATTCAGCTCCAATTAACATGGCATTTCGCAAATAAGCACCAGTCAAAAAAGCATTCTTGAGATTAGCACCACTTAATGCCGCTCCTTCTAAATTTGCTCCCGTTAAATCCGCTCCACTCAGATAAGCACCTCGCAGGTTACAATAACTCAAATCCGCTCCTCGGAGATTCGCTGTATTCAAAAAAGCTCCACTCAGACTAGCTTTCGGGCCAATAGCTTCTATTTTTTGGTAATTAAATTCTTCTGGCCACATGGTTTTGCTATCATATAAAGCTAATTTTAATTTAGCTGCTTCTAGCTTGGCATCGACTAGATTGCAGCCTTGTAAATTAGCTCGAAAAAAATAACTTTCTTGTAAATTTGCTCCACTCAAATTGGCGTCTCGGAGATTGGCGCGCCGGAAATCTACTCCCTGGAGATTTGCACCTTGGAAATTAGTTTGGCTGAGGTTTGCGCCAATCAAGTTTGCTCCGCTCAAATCAATTCCGGATAAATCCATTTGGCTGAGGTTGATTCCCTGGAGGTTGGTTTGAGCTAGGCTTTTGCTTTCCTCGATAGCTTGTAAGACTTCTGTGAGAGTAAGGGGTTCAGAGAGGAAAAATGAGTGTTGACGAAGTGCCATTATATTTTTTGAAGATTTATTGATGGAATTGCTCAAAGTTGTCCGGTGTAATTTATCCTAGAATTTGATTGATGGGCGATCGCCAGAAAGTTAATTTTCTTAACCAAAATTCGATCCGATTTCCCTCCCATGCCCCCATACAAGGGGACTTGCTTGGTTCCTCTCCCTAAATAGACATAAAAATGCTGCTAACACCACCGATGACTATGATGGATTTCTTTCGCAAGAGTGAGGGTATTTGGTTCACTCAGCGAACAGTGCATAATTTTGATGCTGCTGCTGCCGATGAGTCGGGAGAATCTAATGTCACGATCAATGTCTTATCAATTGATGATCCCAGAGTTTTAGAGGTTTGTCAACAGCAAAATGTAGATCCTGCTTTGGTTAGTGGGGGATGCAGTTTTATGTGGCAAGATAATTTGGATGATGCCATCCCGAACCAAAATTATGCAGCAATACTTATCGATGTACCCAATCCCAATAACCCGAAGATGGGGAAGTTTCTGCGAAATCGCGGCTACGTTGAAGGGATTCCGGTAATTGGTATTTACAATTTTGCTGATGATGGGGTATTGACTATTGAGACGGAATATGAGACAAATCAAGGACAGGAACGCTGTTGGTTTATTAACGATCATTTTCGAGTGCGGGTGATGACCGTTCAAATGAGTAATGGGGTTAAACAAATGGCATACTGTTCTGAGCGTCGTTGTATTTCTCCGTCTGTTTTAGAAGAGTTGTTGGAACACAATCGCTTGAGAGTTTCTGAGGCTGGTGCGGTGTCGCGTTAAAGTCTCTGGAAGAAATGCTTTTTGATTTGTCACATTCAACTATTGTCAATATTTTTTCATGACGGGCAGGATGCCCACTCCACAGGAAACTGGGCAGGATGCCCACTCCACAAGCAACTGGGCAGGCAGGATGCCCACCCCACAGAAAGCTCGATCTGTTGTGGAACTGGCATCTTGGCAGTTTCTAAGAATGCTGTCTTATGTGAGTTTAACTAAACTCGATCGCCTAATTTTTTCAACTGTTATTAAACTATCAAAACCATGTCTGAAAACGAAGACTTGACAACATTCCAGGGTGATGAATCTGCCGCAGATTCAACTGAAAATTCAACCCAGATAGACGCTGAGGAATTGGTGGAAGTGATTGCCGAATTTGAGCGGTATCGGGAACGTTTGGTGAGTGAAACGATGGCTGCGGCACAAAAGGCTAAGCTGCCACAGAAAGCAGCTATGGCTAAAATTGAGCCGGAACTTGCTAAAATTGATGCTGGGCTAGACAGTCTCCGCGCTCAATTGGCGGCGATAACTACTAATAATTAGGTGGCAATGATGGTCAATTCTAATGCTCAATCTCAGGATGCTTCAATTTCATTGCTTCATGAAAAAGCAGATGCTTTTCTGCGGGAAGTTACTGAACAAATAGATTTAGATACTTTCAATCCTGATGATTCGGAAATTATGAAGCGGTTAGTTGAATGTATGGGAGATACGCGGGGGATGACTCGACTGCGTTTCGCGGAAACTTTGGCGGAAATTGGTGAAGATGCGACTCCTTTTTTGTTGGATGGTTTGGCGAATCATCCTAATCCGGTTGTGCGACGTGCGGCTGCGAAAACTCTGACTTTGATTGCCGATCCGACGGCGGTTCCTCATCTAATTCATGCTTTGTTGAATGATGAGGATACGGTGGTTAAGGGTTCGTCGATTGGGGCGCTGGCAAGGATTGGGGAACCTTCTGTGCAGGCTTTGTTGGATATTTTAGCATCTACTGATTTGCCGGAAAGTACGATCGGTCATGCGGCTTGGGCGTTGGCATTTATTGGGGCGGGTGCGAAGGAGTATTTGTATCAAGCCATAGCTTCAGATTCGCCTGTGGTACGCGGTGCGGTGGTTGGCGCGATCGCCAAAGTCGCCCAGGAAGAGCCCAAACCGGACTTATTCGAGATTTTGGTGAAGTCTCTAACGGATGTTGATGTTGACGTGCGTTGCGAGGCGGCGGCTGCTTTGGGAAATCTCGCCTACAAGCCTGCAATCCCCAACCTGATTGAGTTGCTGGATGGTGGCGATGGCGAAAGTCGCAGGGCGGCGGCTTTGTCTTTGATGAAAATAGGCGATCGAAGTGCGATCGAGCCGCTACAAGCTGCATTAGCCAAGGAATCGGAAGCGGCGATTCAAGGCGTAATTAAGTTAGCAATTTCTCAAATTAAGTAATTAAAAACATGACTGAATCTGGAACCGGGCGGATGTTGCTTTCTCATAACTTTGATATGCCAGAAGATGTTTTTCCGGCCTTGAGTCGAGAAGATTTAACTCTGGTATTTTTTGAGGGTTTAAGTCAATATCCTGAGATTAAGTGTCGTCAATTAAATCATGCTCATTGGATGGTAGAAGTTCTATTTCCTGCTGATTTTTCTCCGCCTAAAGTTGGGGAGTTTTGCGCTGAAGCTTTGGTGAACAAGCGGATGAGTCAAGGGAAAGCTGATGATTCTTTTCCTGATATTTTGATTTTAGCGGGGTTTAAGAAGACTCCGCCATTGAGTGACGATCCTGAAGCGCTGCAAACCGGAGAATGGGGAGTTGATGTGGTGGAAACTCAGTCGGCTGAGAGTTTCTTGATGGCGATCGGCTGGGAGGACAAAACGGCTGGGAAAAGTATTGAGGATGTTTTTAAGGTTGAAAGGAGAAAAGGGTAAAAGGATAAAAGGCTGAGTTAACCAGCCGTGATATCTTTTTGATTGATACTGTTGAAACAACAACCAAACGTCACTCGATACTTAGTCTGCCATTTTTCAACTTTCCTCATCATCTTGTCCTGGTAAATCTAAAGCAATCATTAAAGCGCGATTAAGTTCGGCAATTTTTGCCTCTGAAAGCTTTCCCAGCATTTGCAAAAGTCTAGTTTTTGCCAATACCCGCACTTGATCCGCTTTAACAATTGAATCCCTTTCTAATCCTCCATCAGGAGCTTTAATCAAAACCTGAGATGGAAAAATGCGCTTGTTTTGTTGATAAGTGGTACAGGGAACTGCCAAAACGACTGGACTACTAGCATTAATTACGTCGCGACTGACTATAATCACCGGACGATTTCCCCCTTGTTCAGAACCTTCCACAGGATCGAGACGAGCTAAATAAACCTCTCCTCTTTTCATTCTTGAGACTCCGCTAATTTAAAAGCCTCCCAAGAAGCTGTAGCAAATTCAGCCTCCATCTGTAAAACTTCAGCTTGATATTCTGGATCGCTTGTCATTTCTGCTAGTGCTTCATCAATTTCAGCTCGTTTCAGCGCTGCTAATTCTCGACAAATAGCCCGCATAATAAATTCATCACGACTCTTGGCTTTTCCCTGGTTTACTGCTTTATCAGTCGCTTCTAGTAAATTAGCAGGGAGACTGATTTTTGCTTCAATTGTAGGATTAGACATGAAAATCACTCCTAAATGAAACCTGAATGTTCTCTAGATATCTATCTTAACTCTTTTTTTCAAAATAGTGATGGATTAGGCGATCGAGGATGTTTTAAGGTTGAAAGGAGAAAAGGGTAAAAGGTAAAAGTTGTTTGGAAAGTAAAAGCTCAGTCCCGAAGCGCTGATTTTGAAGTTTACCAAACTATCTATCTCCCCTCGATTAAATGATTGAACTGAAGTTTATTGGGTCTACTAATTTTGAGCATCCTATCCGGACGATCGTGAATCTCAGTTAAACGGTCATTAGTCTCAGTTGAGCGATTATTGCGTGTTTTTCCTTTGGGAATGCTAATATGACCGATACTGACAAAACGATATTCATAAGCATCAAGGAAGTTTTGTTGATGCCAAAATGCTTTGCCGATTTCCTTACAATAGTCAACAAAGCATTTTGCGCCCGTTAGTTGCTGGATAATTTTTGCATTCTGGTCTTTCTTTTTCTTCATCTCAATACAAAAGATGATTTTTTCTGTGGGAGTATCAGCAATGATGACAAAATCTGCGCGTTTGCACTGACCTTTTGAGCTGGTAAAAATCTTGCTTGGTGCTGGGAAAGCATCGGCTTTAATGACAATAACTTGAGCATCATCAGGCATTCCATCAATTGTGACAGAATAGTCAGCAGGCAGAGGCTCTTTGAGTGTAACTTGCTTTTTACCTTTGTGTTCTTCCAATGGCACTGTAGCAGTTTCTTGAATCATCTCTTTGAGGATCGCAATATCAGACATCAATCCTCACCCCAAACAATCGCTTCCTGAATCCGGTTCATTGTTTCAATCGTTGTATCAAAACTCCGGGCTTCAATACCCATTTCAGGGTCAATATCTGCTGGTGTCAGGGTTTGAAATTTATTTGTTGTTGTCTTCCCTACCTCTTCCGCAATATAAACTTTGATTTTGTTAGCCGAAATTAGCTCTACTTCTCGATAACCTTCTTCTTCAGCAATGCGCTTCAGATGAGGTTTGTCGTGGTTAAGCATAATCAATGTATTCAGTTCTTTAATAATGTAATCGCTGTGGGTAGTGATAAAAACCTTAATACCCAGATTTACCAAGCGGGCAAATAGCCGTGCGACGCGGCGCTGGTTTTCAGGATGTAGATTCAATTCGGGTTCATCTATCATCAGTAAATCGCCAATTTGAGCCTCATGTTTTAGGTAAAAACCGATGTCTAATAGAGAACGCACAGCACTAGAACTTTCATCCATAGAAAGCTTGAGCCTTTTACCATTCGGCTCATAATAAAGTTCATCATTACGAGTAACAGTGTATTGACCACCGATTATGTCAGCAAAATCTGCCAGTATATCAGGATGTTTCTCGGCAAGAAAACTGCTTTTTTTGACAATCGTTTCCAGTTCCCTCGTAAAGTCAACGTTTGTTTTGATTGGCAAAGCATAGTCCTGATAAGCCTTAAATAAGAGTTCAATGGGATGGATATTATTGTTGCCTTTACCCATTTGTTCAAGCAATCTATTACGGGCAAAATTCAACTCTTTGCGAAAAATAGCTGCACCAGTTCTTTCTGCACTAGCGATAAAAGGACGAGGAATAATTTCGGCAAAAATAATATGTTTTAGTGCATCGGCAATGGTTTTTTTAAGTATTTCATTGGGGATTTTTGCCTTTTCTTTTTCAACTAGCAAGGTGACAACTAATTCTCTACTATCTTCTCTTTTGGTCATCGAGAATAGTTCGACATTTGCAGAGCCTAGTGTTGACTGAAATTGGCTTGCCAAGGTAATATTTTTGATGTCTAGGTTTACCTGAAACTCTGTTTTTTTAAATCGTTTAGCCTGTGCTGCAAAAATCTGAGGCAATTGCTGTGTATAAACTTGACAAGCTTTAAAAACAATTTGCTCTGCCTGTTTGACATATTCTTGTATGTCTAGATGGATTACGCCGTCAGCAAGGAGTTGCTGGATTTTCTTGTCGTTGATTTCGATCGCCAAAATCTGCCGCCAAGTAAACAAAAAGCCAAACAGTGCATAGGTAGCGTAGGTTTTCCCGGTATTGTTGCGACCACAAATAATTGTCAACTCACCCAGGGTGAACTCGGCTTGCTTGAGAGCACCAAGATTTTTGACTTTGATTTTCATTGGTGTCTTCCTTAGATTTGCAATGTGTCTCAGTTTAGTCTTTTTGCAGCCATAAACCTAACTATTCCGCACGCTTATAATTCATCACCAAATCCAACCGCGATAAGGAACTTGTCGCCGATTCCCGCACATAGGAATCCACGGTTTCATCATTCGCAAATGTGGTGAGAACTTCTACACAACGCCGATCGCCCACAGAAGCCAGCGCACTCACGATCGCAACTTGTACCGCTATATTATCGGTTGTATTCAACGATTCCACCAAAATCTCGAACGCAGACGAACCCATCTGCCCCAAGGCCATCACGGCTGCAATATGCACGACAGGGTTAGCGTCATCGATCGCCTTTTTCAATCCCTGCAAACCGACTTCCGGGAAAGGCAACTCTGGATAATTAATCGCAATTTGTGCCAATACCTTCGCCGCACTCCCTCGCACAGTCACATTCTCGCTGTTTAACATGGCGTCAACCACCGGTGATATGGCATCCTCACCGATCGCACCCAACACCTTCACCGCCGCCCGACGATAGACGACATCTTCGTCGTCTAAAATGCCCACCAGTCGAGGAATTGTATTTTCATCGCGGGAATCGGCTATTTCAAACATCGCCCGATCGCGCATATGAGGATTCGGGTGTTTTAGTTGTTCAAACAAAGCGTCTGTTGTCATGATTTATGAAGGAAGAAGGAAGAAGGAAGAAGGAAACTGTTTGTAGTGCGGACTTAAGTCCGCAGCATCAGAGGACTAAAGTCCTCACTACGAACCTTGTAATTCCTAAATTAAGATAATTAGGATTTTACTGAGTTATGAGCTTCTATTTTAGCTTGTACTAACCAATCGAGATTGGTCGCATCGGCTTGATAACCGCTGATATCGCCTAGTTTTTCGAGGGCAATTAAGGCAGCATACTGCAAATCCCAGATTTTTGTTGCCAAACAGGCTTGCAATTCTGGAATAGCACGTTTTTCTCCGAGTTCCCCCAGGGCGATCGCAGCCGCCGCACGGGATTTCTGAAACTGGGGTTGGGGGTTATTCAAAGCTTCCAATAACAAATCGTAGGCGGGAGAGTGTTTGAGCCAACCAAACAATTTTATTACATGAAAATGCGCTCCATAGTCATTGTTTGCTTCTTCTGCAAAGGTTGTAAAAAGTGCAGCCGGTGCCTCTTCTGAATAATGTTCTAAAATTGTTTTAGTTGCTAGATAACAACGACCAAAATCCGTCTCGTATAATTGGTTAATTAGAAACGGTAATTCTGGTAATTCTTCATAGCTGTGGACTAAATCCAAATCCCCTGGTTCATCCCGTAAGGTTTGTTCTAAATAGGGTTGAATGGTGGCAAAGGTAAGGGATTTGTCGGCGATTCCGGCTGCTGCTAGCATCCGAATTCCCCTGAGGCGAAAGACTAAAGATACGGGACATTTGGCAATGTTGGGAATGGCCTCGTAGTGGTGGGCGTCAATCAAATCCTGAATTGATAGTCTGCGCCCTAGGACATTTTTGTGTTGCAGCATGGCGACAACTTGTCCCATTTTAGAAAAGTCTCTGGTGAGGCGGCAAATTGCGGCGATCGCAGCACTAGCAGTCGGTGGATCGAGATCGTTAACAAATTTGCGAATTCTGGTCTCGGCTGGTTGATAATCTAATTTAGTCAGGGTGTGGATGATTACTCGGTAGGTTTGTCCTGGTCGATCGAGCAATTGAGCTACTTCTTCTAAAATATCGCTGTCTTGAGTGCCAATTTCGCCGATCGCCCAAACGGCATTTTCGACGGTGTAGCAATCATCATCGCTCAGACAGGTGCGAATCACCGGCAATGCTTGGACAGCTTGCAGTCTTCCCAAGGTTTCCACTGACTTGCGGCGGACAATGCGGTTGTCTAGGGATGGATCGGTTTGCTCTACTGCTCGTATCAGTGCTGCGATCGATCGCTCTGTGGGAAAGTTTATCAAATGGGAAGCTGCTATATAGCGAGAATCCTCTTCGCCGATTTGGTCTTGTGGCGTATCTAAAAGGGCGATCGCCTGGTCTTCTGTTAAATTAAAAAAACTAAGAAATCTTTTATCCATAAAATTAGCCGTCTGGGATTAATTGTAATATCAATTCCGCTTGAATGACCGCAATAATAAGTTCCTAGCGTTCGTAGTCCGGACTTGAGTCCGCTCTATGAATGCGGACTGAAGTCCGCACTACAAACCGGCTTAGCGTTCGTAGTGCGGGCTCCATCTTGCGGACTGAAGTCCGCACTACAAACCGGCTTAGCGTTCGTAGTGCGGACTTGAGTCCGCTCCATCTTGCGGACTAAAGTCCGCACTACAAACCGTTTTTCTTATTGGTAATCGATCGGACTCGATCTAACAGCATATCTCTATTTAAACAAAATAACAAGCCCAGGAATTCTTTACCCTTACTTTACCGAAATCGGTAGAGCAACGAGCCAAGATTTCCTAGACTTGTCGGGGTAAAAATTACCCAGTCACGACATTACAAACCTGTCTAATTAATTAGGACAGGGAGTTGATGGCGTAGTCAAGAAGAGCATTGTACTCAGTCAAAGCTTGAGCAGACATATCGCGAGGAGTGCAACCGCGGTTACGAGCAAAGCTCAATGCTTCAACGTAAGGAGCAGTAGGCAAGCTCAAAGCGCGATAAACTTCGCGTTGACCAGCAATACCCCATTCATCAAGAGGGCCTGTGCCGCCAACTACCAAGCAGTATTGAACCAAGCGCAGGTAGTGCTTGATGTCGCGGTGGCATTTTGCTTTGAAAGTATCGGTGGAGTTAGCTTGACCGGATTCGTTCAAGTAAGGATACTTTTTGATGCAAGCATCATAAGCTTCTTTAGCAACTGCATCCAGGTTGGCGCCCAATTTTTCAGCAGCTTCTAAACGAGCAGCAGAGCGTTGGATAGAACCTTGTACTGATTCTAAATCTGAGGTGCTAGGGAAGCGTCCTGCTGCATCAGCAGAAGCAATCGCGGTGGTGAGAACTGATTTCATTTCCTAAATCTCCTAAACTGATTTTGATTGTGAGCGTAGTTTCTATTTTGCTGAGCGAATTGCGATTAGCAATAAACTAGCTCAGGGCAGAAATGATGCGATCGAAGTAGCTGGAAGATTCAGCAACCAAGCTAGCGCAACGATCTTCAACTACGATTGTTCCCATTTTCCGCAACTTAGCACCAGCAAATTTTTCGCTGGGGTTGTCTTGGATGTGAGCAGCGGCTTGAGCCTTCATGATTTGAACTGCACGCACGGTGGAGGTGGTGGGTACGCCCAAAGCTGCATAGGTTTCTTTCAAACCATTCAAGCAACGGTCATCAAGAACTGAAGCATCACCAGCCAACAAAGCGTAGGTGACATAACGGAGGATGATTTCTGCATCGCGCAAGCAAGCAGCCATGCGACGGTTAGGGTAGCAGTTACCACCGGCTTGGATCAAGCCTTGGTTTTCGCAGATCATACCGGCAACAGCGTCAGAAACCATGCAGCTAGCGTTGCTGGCGATCGCGTTTACAGCATCCAAGCGTCGGTTGCCGCTGGCAACGAAAGCTCTAAGGGCAGCAATATCACCAACGGTGGAGGTGCTGGCATCGGCTGAAACTACAGCTCTTGAAAAAGCGTCAAGCATTGAGTTCTCCTTAACTTAGACGAAAAATTATTTCTTATCTCAGTTGGTCAACTTGGTGACGAACTTGATGGTCTTGAATATATCTAAGGAATGAGACAGAGGTCTCATTCCTGAGAAACAAAGTAACAATTTGTTACTTTGGTCGCGAAAAGCACATTTTTTCGTTGAACTTACCTCTTCCACCATTCTCGCTTAACAGGCAGAAAAGGCCTATTCAACAAGACACTCAAGTTACTTTTGGGGCATCCTGCCCGTCCTTGAAAAACTTGTGGGCAATGGTGCAAGATATGATTTAAACTCACATCCTGAGATCGCAAACTATGTTAAGTGTGTCGATCAGACCCTACGCGGGTGAAAGTGACCTCGAAGCGATCGCCGATTTAATCAATACTTGCGAAGCAGTCGATCGGATCGATCAAGGCACTTCCATCTCGGAATTGCAACAAGAATTTAACCAACCGTCCCGAGATTTAGCGCGCGATATCTGCCTTTGGGAAGATGCAGGCGGCAAATTAATCGGTTTTGCCGAGTTGTGGATTTCTGAACCTGGGGCCGTCATCGATGGTTGGCTGTCGTTTTCTGTCCGCCCCGAAGCGCGTGGCGGGAGTGTGGAAGGGGCGGCAGTCGCTTGGGGCGAAAGGCGAATGCGCGAGGTAGCATCATTGCGGGGCGCGCACGTGAAGCTGCGATCGGGGGTTAGGACACAGGATGTCGATCGCATTTCTGTGCTGGAAAGTTGCGGTTTTAGGGTCGATCGCTATTTTTGTCGCATGGCGCGATCGCTCTCGGAACCGATCGCCCAACCCCAATTCCCAGAAGGTTTTGCGCTGCGTCTATTCCCCGGCGAAGAGGATGCAGAAGCTTGGGTAGAAATGTTCAACCAGTCGTTTATCGATCACTGGAATCACCACGATTTAACCGTCGAGAAATTCAAATACGATTTAGCAAAACCCTCTTACAGAAAGGATTTAGACTTGATTGCAGTTGCTGCTGACGGGACTTTTGCCGCTTTCTGTTATTGCGAAATTAGCCTCGAAGAGTGCGATCGTACTGGACGAAATGAAGGCTGGATTGCTGTTCTCGGTACGCGGCGCGGTTTCCGCAAACTTGGATTGGGACGGGCGATGTTGCTGGCTGGTTTGCATCGACTGAAAGCAGCCGGTGTCGATACTGCGATTCTCGGCGTGGATGCTGCAAATCCTTCCGGTGCATTGCGACTTTACGAGTCTGCGGGCTTCCACAATATTCGGGACAGCATTTCTTATGTTAAGGATGTTTGAGGATTTGGGCGATCGGCATTACGCGCAGGATTCAAGAAACCCGGTTTCTCTCTGTATGCCTTGTCACCAAACAGTATTTCTCGTAGAAACCGGGTTTCTGGGCCCGAGTGCAAAGTTCGCGATCGCACTAGGTACGTTGTTGCGCTTCAGCGCTCTTAATATATATATGAAAGAGCGCTGAAGCGCAACAACGTACCTGTATCTAAAAAACTTTTCCTACCCCCTTGACACTTCTGTAGTATTTTATGTAGTATAAACATATGGAAAGCGCAGGAGAGCCAAAAACCTGTATTTTCCGTACCCAATCTGAACCTTGACAACTAAATAGCATTCGAGATTTCAAGGAACATCAATTTGAAAGTCTTGCAATACAGACTTAATTGTCATGTTGTTACTTTTTACGAGACTGTTCAGTTACAGACTGACTCCACCTGAGTCAGATATTGTACCAAAACAGCCGAATTTCAACGAATATGGGGCGGATTCAGAACAGCACAGTTGCGATCGAGTGCGATCGGCCCAAAAGACTGAAGAAATCCGCCATCTCAAACAAGCTTACCATTTAGAGCGGCGTTTGTTTGTGTAAAAACTGTCGTGTGGGCGCAGATGCGAATGCTGGCAATATTTACCGACTAACGCCACAACTAAACAGCAGAAAAGCTACTAATCCAAAATCTAAAATCTAAAATCTAAAATCGCTTAAGGAGGTAACAGTTATGGTTCACATTCGTTTTGAAGGACGTTCCTATGATGTGGCAGAAAACCAACTGGGTATCACGGTAGGAATGAGCGACAAAACAATTCAGGAACGTCTAGCCAATCATTTTGATGTCAAGAGCGATCGCTTCGAGTCTTACGTCCTCGATCGCCGTCCCAGCGGTGATTTAATTGTTCGCCCAGAGGCAGTTTACGGCTAGGAATTTGCTTTTATTCCGCGCCCTAATTCGAGAAGCATACACACATTAGGGTTCTAGTTCTGAAAAGATTGCGGGTTCAATTCCCGCTGAAGGCTTCGGCTTTTATGGTGAAATGGTAAACACGCTAGAAGTTGTCAAAAGCTTTTCAAACTTGCGCGGTATAAAAAATTATCAGTTGTCAGGGGCGCACCCTAACCAAAGAAGCTTACAAACTGGTAACGTTCGACTGACAATCGAATAGTAGGTTCAATTCCTACCTCGCCGCGAGGCGTAAAAAACAAAGCTTCTCTGACTCGTGCGCCGCCTCTCATACCTGAAGTTTTTATATCTGTCACGCGGTTAAAACTTCCACTTCGCGCCCTAACAAAGGAAGCTTACATACTAGCTCTTGGTAGAGCATTTCTCTTTAAAGAAAAGGTTGCGGGTTCAACTCCTGCGTATGAACAACGGCTTTCTTAACTTGCGCGAAGTGACTTTTTGCTCGCAACATTTTGATTCAACTTTCTTCATAAAAAAGGTTTGTAGTGAGGACTTTAGTCCGCAGCAAAAGAAGGACTGAAGTCCTCACTACAAACCTGTATTTTCAGTTTCGCGCCCCAACATAGGAAGCGCATACACACGATTCAACCGATTGGTCACAGGTTCAAATCCTGTCAGTCTCGTTTAAGAGGCTGTAGCTCAGGGGTAGAGCAATCGGTCTGTTAAATCGCTTTTTAAACTTGCGCGAAACTTCCAATTTTTGAACAATTCAATTCCTTGTTACAGACGAAACACTTCGCGCCCTAACTGATGAAGCTTACACACTTTAGTAACTATAACTGCCCTAAGGTACTGATATTCGAGCGATCGATTTAGGGAAGCATTCCGAGTCTCTAGTTCTAGATAAGGTTTGCGTGTCCACTGCTAGGTAAAACTGGTAAGAACGGCTGTGAATAAAGCTTTTTTGACTTGCGCGAAGTGTTTTAAACTTTGTCAAATTTTACATAAATTGCTCGCGGATGGGTCGCAATCGGGTTGATTACGCATTTTTTTTCGGTGTAGTCCGTAGATTAGGCAAACAAATCTGTTTCTTTGTCAAAAGTTCATCCATGACTAGGATAATTTAATTTACAATTTTCAATTGCTATGAGCGAACACCGATTAGATAGAATCGTCATCGAACGGCCTCGCGGTGGCTGGAGAGCTAGCTTAAAAAAAGTGCCAGGAAACCGGAGACATTTGAAAGAAATCACTGAGGCAGCTTACACTGATGGAATCTTTAATCCTTATCTACTCAAGCTGAGAAGGAAAAGCAAATATTTTTCTGATTGTCTGGGGCCTTTATCTCGCTGGCTGCGGAGCAAAGTAGGACAAGATTGGGATGATATCTACCACGAACTCTGTCAAATTCTTGATATAACTACGCTGTCTGGAAAACATATTCTCTCCCATGTTTGGGGTTATGTGGAAAGAGATGTTGTGTTGGTTGATGGAATTGTTTGCGATCGCCGATATGGGCGTCAACTTGGTTCTGGGAGAGAGGAACTTTACGTTCACCCTGAGACGCGGACACTCTGCTTAGCAAACAAGGTACGAAAATTGCCTCCGAAAAAGCCTGATGATTTTCTCAAGATCGATGATTACCATCATTATCAAAAAGTAGATGGTATTTGGTATCTTTTCGAGCTGGCTGATATGGAAGAATTGGAGGTAACTAAATATTACTCCCGTGTCAAAACATGGAAGTACACGACGAGCAAACGTCAGTGTAACAAGAAGCAAATTAAGTTCATCACCGAACAACTCAGCAAAAGTTAAAAGACATGAGTCGGCGGTTGAAACCGCGACTACACAAACGATGTCCGCCTCCGCGGACTAAGAAATTGATTGGGTATTAGCTATGAGCAATAAACTTGCAATTTACCGATCGCCCTACGAGATAGATACCCTCCTCCACGCCTTCCAAGAATGCACCCTCCCGCGCAGCGAATGGACGCACGAAGCCCATTTAACCGTTGCTTTATGGTATTTTCTGTTTGGCGAATCGGACTCAGAGGCGATCGATGCGATTCGCAATGGCATCAAACGTTACAACTCTGTGAATGGCATTGAAAGCACGCCAAACAGCGGGTATCACGAAACGCTAACGCTGTTTTGGGCGCAAACTGTACGCGAGTATCTGGCGGATCGAGGCCGAAATCAATCGATCGTACATTTAGCTAACGGCTTGATCGCCGAATATGCCGATTCCACTTTACCCTGGAACCACTACACCCGCGAGCACCTGATGTCTTGGGAAGCGCGAAATAATTGGGTTGAACCGGATTTAAGGGCGATCGAAATCCCAGAATTTTCCCTGAAATAGTTTTAAAATAGCAGTTGTTGCCGCGCCCCAATCCGAAGAGCTTACATACCAACCCTTCCAAGGTTAAAAAAACAAAGCTCCTCAAACTTGCGCGGTGACTACGATATTCATTGCCAAGCGTGCAACAACTGCCACCGCTGATTTTGGGATATTCCTAATAATTGAAAATCCAAAATCGCCAATCCAAAACCACAACTGGAGGCAGCACCAATGAATACAGCAG
Source organism: Microcoleus sp. CAWBG27 (assembly GCF_020883145.1). Lineage (NCBI taxonomy): Bacteria > Bacillati > Cyanobacteriota > Cyanophyceae > Oscillatoriales > Microcoleaceae > Microcoleus > Microcoleus sp. CAWBG27. The sequence continues at coordinate 4,395 of NZ_JAHREU010000078.1, read as the reverse complement.
AGCGCGATTTACGTTTAGAAATGCTTAACAGTCTGCTCACCACACCTCACCGCCAACTGGAAAAGGTGACAGAAATTCACAAGTTAATTATCGAATTAGATCCGATTTTTTACGGTCATTTAGCCGTGTGGTATCAACGTCACGGCGACGTGCGCGACCACAAGGAAGTTTTTGCGGGAAACTTGCTGACTTCGGCGCTCACAGAGCACCGAGACGCTGGATTTATGATGTTACAAGAGTTCCCGCCCTACGAGGTTTCGCGGATTGTGGACTTTATGAAGCAGCACCAGAATAAGCTGCCTCGAAGTGCGCGCACTGCTGTCACTCGCTATCTGCGATCGCGCGAAAAGAATGCCCAGTTTTTCGATCGCGCCGCCATCCGCAACCGCAAGGCGATGAAGCACTTATATGCGACTCTGCACGTCAAGCCGAGCGATCGAGCTAATGCTATTCTGTTTAAGGACAATCCGCCGGAAGACTCGCTGGCATTTGTTTTGAAGCAGTTAGCCAAGGCTGCGACTCCTGCGGAACAGGCGAATTTGATTGTTGAGTACAAGATTCCCTATACGATCGCAGTTGGTGCGATCAAAATGCTCACGCCAACGGTGTTAGCAGCGCTGATTAACTCGATGTCGCCGCAGGAAGTCATCAACAATCTGAAATCGATTCAGTCTCGCGGCGCGATGGATCACCCGGAAGTCAAGCTGTTGATTGACTCGAAGTTGGATGAAGCCGCCAAGTGCGATCGAGTTTCTGCATACAAAGCGAGTGTTGCTGGTGCGGGCGCGAAGTTCGACGCAGCCACGGCGGCGAAGCTGGAAGCGGTGACTAACGAACAGGTGAAGAAGCGCGGCAAGATTGTCAAAGCCACCGGTTTGTTGATTGACAAGTCGGGAAGTATGGAAAGTGCGATCGAAGTTGGCAAGCGTCTCGCTGCCATGATTTCGGGCATTTCCGAGGCTGCGCTGTTCGTCTACGCCTTTGACACGATGCCGTATCCAGTCCAAGCAAACGGCAGCGAATTGACCGATTGGGAGCGCGCATTCAAGCACATTCGCGCAGGCGGCGGCACAAGTTGCGGTTGCGCGATCGAAGCAATGCGGATTAAGAAGCAGGTGGTTGAGCAATTCATTATGGTAACAGATGAAGGCGAAAACTCTGCACCTTATTTTGCAGATGCTTATCAGAAATACTGCCACACTTTGGGCGTAATTCCTGATGTGGTGATTGTGCGAGTTGGCGCTTACTGCGAATATGTTGAAAAACAATTGAAGGACAAGCAAGTGTCAGTGGAAACGTTTACGTTTGCGGGTGATTATTACTCGCTGCCGAACTTGGTGCCGATGTTGTCTCGTCCTTCGCGGCTGGAGTTATTGATGGAAATTCTGGATGTGGCTTTGCCTGTCAGGGATGATAAACAGTTGACAGTTGACAGTTGACAGTTGACAGTTGACAGAGGTCGTAGGAGGTTTTTTCTATGGGGATTCATATCATATTTTGTCGGTTGACCGCAATAAAATAGGTTCGTAGTGCGGACTTCAGTCCGTATTATGCGGACTGAAGTCCGCACTACAAACTTTGATTGTTATGGTAATTGACCGGATATGATATTACATCCCACTCTAAAAACATTACACCCGGAGTATCTCAGTTTTGTAAAAAGCTTTTTTTCTTTGAGTGCGAGCTTAAAAACTCGCGTATTGTACAATACGCGAACTCTTGAGGTGGTGGCACTATAAATACAAAGCTGAGATGCTCTCCATATAGACCAACCTGCGGGGGTTTAAAACTCATGAATTCTGATAAATGATATAATCGAGTATGGCTCGTCAGTAAAGCTGGCGGGGCCTGCTCGCAAATTGAGTGGGAGTTAGAATTTTATGTCAACTGAGATTGCATACATTGAAGCTCAAGCAAATTTAGAAAATCTCTGCGATCGCGCTGTTGAAACTGGGGAAGTAATAGTTATTACTAGATCTAACGGCAAAAATGCGGTTTTAATTTCTGAGGCAGAATTAGAAAGCTTGCTAGAAACGCTTTATTTGCTGCGATCGCCTGCCAATGCAACTCGCTTGTTAACGGCACTGAAGCGAGCTAAATCAAGAGTCATTCAACCTCAAACACTCGATGAAATTTGCAAAAGATTTGGACTTGATGAAGATGACGATACTGAAAATGAGGTAGCGATCGCCAGTTAAACCATTGATGACCAAATCGCAATCTTCAACGCTGGCAGACTATGTATAGCCTTTCTCAAAAAGATGAGGTATAACTGACAGCTTATATAACTACTAAACTCTTAGGGCCCAAGCCCAACAACATACCTCAACGCCCCAATCCCCTGAAGGCGGTGTTGGAGTTTCGGGAACGAGTTAGAGAAAATTTAGGCAAAAATTGAGATTGAATAATGTACTGTCGTTTGAAAACTCTTTGGTTTATTTTATTTATTAGTTATCTCTGTGTTGCTTGTCAATCGCTAAAAAGCGTCAAGCCAATTTCTGTTCCAACTGTCCAGTTAAATCCCGAAAAAGTTCCGGTGACTTCGCCGATAGTTCGTGAAGTGCTCGATAATGCGATCGCCCAAACTAAAATTACTAATTCCTACGATCCTGCTTATGTAGCGATTCCCTACCCGGGTGGCGATGTACCGATGACTACAGGTGTTTGCACCGATGTCATAATTCGCGCATTTCGGCAAGTAAAAGTGGATCTGCAACAAGAGGTACATCAAGATATGCGGCAGAACTTTGCCGCCTATCCAAAAGATTGGAATTTGACCGCCACAGATCCGAATATCGACCATCGCCGAGTTCCTAATTTGATGGTATTTTTTGAACGAAAAGGTAAATCGTTACCTGTTACTCGCAATGCCGCTAATTATCAACCGGGGGATGTAGTAACATGGAATTTAGGAGGAGGCGAGTCTCATATCGGGATAGTTAGCAACGTGCGATCGCCCTCGGGAAGATTTGCGATTGTTCACAATATCGGTGCAGGGACTAAATTGGAAGATGTGCTCTTCAATTGGAAGATTATCGGCCATTATCGATATTTTTGAATTGCATCAAAAGTCGATCGCACTTTTCTCCCAAACATCTCCCTCAATCTCCTCAACCTACAACTTTTTCTCGATTCTCAACTCTTCCCTAGTTTTCTCGATAATTTCCAGTAACTCAGCATTCGCAATGGATGAAACTAACTGCGAATCCGCAGCAGCCAAAGCAGCGCGCAGCTTGGGGGAAGTGAGTGTAGGATATTTTTCTAAAACTTGCTCTTCAGTCCATCCCGCCGCAAACAGCCCCAACAGGAATTCTACAGACAATCGAGTTTCTGCCGCTGGTGGTTGAACTGTTGAAGTTTTCTGGTTGCGATGAATGAGCTTTCGCCAGTCCATTGTTTTAGTTTAACGATTTGGGAAGACTTCGCCGATTATACTGCATTCAGACCCAGTATAAATACCGGGACGGTTAACTCATTCTGTAAATTGATACCGCAGGTGATTTCCCAATTTTGTAATTAAATTGTTATGACGATCGCAGTGCGGCACTTTCTTATAGACTAGACTGGTAGGGTGCCGATCGGGCGATCGTCTTTTTTCATTTTGTCAGTTTCAATAGCAAATCGCGTTAGCGAAGCCCTAGAAGGCGATCGCACTTCGATCTCCACCCACTGTGTAACCCACCGTGCAACTCACAGTACAACTACTTTAACTTCTTAAAACTATGGGAAAAAAGTCGAAAGCCAAAAAATCCCAGGTCAAAAAATCCACTTTGCTGTCCCAGCGACTCCAAGAAGCCCTCGATCGAGGCAGTAAAGTTTGGATTAAAACAAATAATAGTAGTTTCGGCGGCATCCCGATTAATTTGTTCGGGGAGTTTGCTGAACTTTTGGTGATAGTTCCCCCTAACGAACACGGGGAAAATACCGATGCTTACGGACAAGTTACGTGGTTAATTCGACTTTCTGATATTATTGCACTCGCCTATCCTACTGAATACTGGTCTAAAGATAGATTAGAAAGTTTGCTGCCGCCGGATGCAGTTACCTCTGAAGTAGGAGATTAATTTGGTAAGGTGCGCTGCGGCGCACCCTACTTTTACTACTTGTACTCGGGTGTTTGCGGTGCTTGTGGCGCACCCTAATTTTACTTTTGTTTTCTCCGGTGCTTAGGATATACCATAGTTTTACTGTGGTTTTCGCAGTGACGCCGCATATAAAATAGTCTATTTTGGGCAGAAGCATTGATATCATATCCCCACAAAACGAGCGCATAAGAAAATAGGTTTGTAGTGAGGACTTCAGTCCTTCTTTTTCTGCGGACTAAAGTCCTCACTACAAACCCCATAAGAAAATAGGTTTGTAGTGAGGACTTCAGTCCTTCTTTTTCTGCGGACT
>NZ_JAHREU010000077.1:19875-33700 GCF_020883145.1 Microcoleus sp. CAWBG27 | reverse complement strand
TGAAGATTTGAGTGAGTTACTTTTTGATTTATCTAGTTCAGATAAACCTGTTAAATGCCTCGCATGATGTCAGTCAATAGCCTTCATAGCCTTGATTTAACCTCTCGACAATTAATCCACCCTGCTTCTTAAGGGGTATTTAGGGGGATCGAGATATGTGCAACAACCCATTAAATTGGTATGACAGCATTAATCAGTTGACAGCATTAATCAGTTGACAGTTGACAGCTTGAGGGTGGACTTCTACCTGGAAGGAAGAGGATTGGAGTAATGAATCGTCTGATTTTAATTTCTCCATAAAAGGGTTCCGGCTTTAAACCAATTCTTTCTGGTAAAACTCGCTCTCCCAGCGCAGACAACCTACTTGTCAAACAAAGCTAAATCAGCTTTCAGAAAATCTACAAACTGCCGCGCAGTCCTTCCAGAGCGCCCGTTGCGGCGAGTTGCCCATTCCTTAGCGCGGTGTTCCAAATCCTCAACAGCGAGTTTGATGCCAGCAAGTTCGGCCAGATGTCGGACAATTGTTAAATAAGTGTTTTGATCCGCAGGTTCAAAAGTTAAAGTCAAGCCAAAGCGATCGCTAAATGAGAGTTTTTCCTGCACGGTATCCCAAGCGTGAACTTCATCACCGTCGCGGGGGCGAGGCCTGTCATCAAAAAACTCTCGAATTAAATGCCTGCGATTAGATGTGGCGTAAACAACTACATTTTGAGGCCGGGCGGTGACATTTCCTTCTAAAACAACTTTCAAGGATTTAAAAGCATCATCATCTTCCTCAAATGAAAGGTCGTCTACAAAAATAATAAACTTTTGAGGAACTCCCCGCAACTTCTCCACAATTAGCGCTAAATCTTGCAAATCCGATTTAGATACTTCAATCAAGCGCAAATTGCGAGATCCAAATTCATTTAACAGCGACTTCACCAACGAAGACTTACCCGAGCCGCGACTTCCGTACAACAAGACGTGCAAAGCCGGATAACCAGCCAGCAAAAACTCTGTATTTTTCACCAGAGCATCCCGCTGCCAATCGCAGCAAACCAACTCTTTCAAATTTATGCGATCGGGATGTGGAATACTCGCTAACTGCCCGGATTTCCACCCAAAAGCACGATACTCTGCAAACAAACCCGTGCCAAACTGTCGGTAATATTTTGCCAAAGATTCCGCAGCGCTAGACCATTTTTCTAGTTTTCCGTGCAGTGGCTTTTCGGCGTTTTCTGGTACATTTTCGCAATGCCAAATGGGAGGCACTGAGTCAAGTTGACCCGCTACTCGCACCCACTTACTCAACTGCTCGCTGGTGCAGTCATAAATATTTTGCAGCACTTGTAAATCATGTCTGGCTGCTTCCACTAAAGCGGGCGGCAAACTCGCAAAATCTGTTTGCTGAGCTAGGTGAGAAAAGGGATTTTCGTCTTTGAGAATTTGCAAAATCAGGGAATTTTTCCAGCTCAAATTTTGAGCAGCTTGAATTTTGAACCAGTTACCGTAAGCTACCTGACACTCTAGACCGCTGAGTTCGCTGTGGTGGAGAGCTTGCAGCAAGTCGAGAAAAGCTTGACCTGCGGGGGTTTCGAGAACTGATTGATATAGCAACAGGGATGCTGCTTGGCGTTGGAGGTAACGGATTTGGGCGATCGCCTGAGAAGTTAGGGCTGACATAATGCCAATTGTATAACAGTTAGATATCTGGACTGGGTTTAATAAATTTTCTAACAATTTGTGACCGCAATCGCAGCTATCGCTGTATAAATTGAGATGCAAAGAGTGAAAATAGGGGAATTAAAAATGAATTTAGGTACAGCAGCGGCGATCGGCTACGGCGTTTTGACATTAATTGGCGGCATCATGGGTTACATCAAAGCCAAAAGCCAAGCCTCGCTCATTTCCGGCCTCGTTAGCGGTTCGCTGCTAATTTTTGCCGGCACCGCACAACTCATGGGACAAACTTGGGGTTTAACATTAGCAGCAGCAATTTCCGCTGTTTTAGTAGTAGTTTTTATTGTACGGCTGGTCAAAACTCGCAAGTTTATGCCCGCTGGGATGCTGATTTTGGCTAGTTTGGCGTCTTTGGGTGCGATCGTTTACGAACTCAGCGGTCAAGCGATGTTAGGTTTTTGATTTGATATTTTTGATTTTAGAGGTGAGATTTTAGATTAACTCCCAGGTTTTACTGGGAGTTAATCTAAAATCAACAGAAACCTAATTTTTTCACCAATGACCAATGCCCCATTCCCCATCCCTCCGCTTCGCCCCATGCCCCATGCCCCATGACTAATGACTAATGACTGATTCAATATACTGCTCGACTTCCCTGAGTTGCTGCCGCTGGTATTCAATCCAATTCTTTTCCGCCGCGCGCTGTTGGGCTGTCTCTAGCTGGTACCGCGCCTGCTTCTCTAAAAAATTATTGTAGAACATAATCGCTTTTTCAACTGTTTGAATTCCCAGTTTCATGCGCTCCTCAAAAACTGCTAAAATTAAATCATCCAGGATTGAGCTAATCACTTTACAAGACTCTTCAAAATCGCTCAAGCTGATTCCCATTTTACTTTTATGAACCAGAGTTTCAACAGGATCTCTCAGGGTTTCTTTAAAAGTCTTCATATAAGACTCCGGTAAATATCTCAGAGGTTCCGTAAACTTCGATACAATCTCGCCGCCTATTGATTGCAGTCGCTCTCTAAATTTCGATTGACTCTTGAAGTCGAAGCATTCTATACAATATTCAACTTTTTCTATATCAATAGATTGTAATTCTTTAAAGATAGAATTGAGTTCATTCTCCACAATTAAAATTACTCGCTCGCCTTGATAGTCTACTTCATTTCGCAATTCTTTGTACAAATTATCTTTGTCATAAAAACCGATAGAATCTTTTTTAAACACTTGCTGGTTTTGATCCCACAAAAACCACTTATTTTTTAACTTGGTAGCTTTGTCGCTCCACGATTTGCGAACTTTAACAACAGCATCATATTTGCCTTTTTTTCCCAAACTGCGAATTCTCACGTCGCATCCGCTTAGTTCGCCAATTTGCTCCCAGACATCAACAGCAGATGCTTTAGCAATTCTCGGCTTGCTATTCCAGACATCCTCAGCCTGAGATACATCTTTGAAACATACATGAGCTAACGCCTTGAGTCTGAGGGCTGATTGCTTGATTTCCTGAATACAAGGTTCCACGTCTAGACTGAGGTGGGTAGCTGACTGTTTAATCTCCACGGATTGATATTCATCTGCGAGCAATCGATCGCTAAACTGGGTAATAGCCTGGAATACCTTGAGATACTCATTCATTTCGTTTCATCCCTCCTTTCCCTAAATAGCATACAATACAGAACATCTCCCTTTTGGAATGCAAACTGAGTCAGACCATTTTAGATTTTAGATTTTAGATTTTAGAATTGGGAATGGGAATGACTGATGACTATCAGGGTTTGGAGCGCGGGCCTACAGTTGCATTCTTGTTTTAAACTGGTGTCACAACATGGATTATGTATTCACCCCTGCAACTCAGGCTAGACTCAATACTGGCAACCTCGTACAGCCTGCCACCACAACTGGAAAATTGCTCCCCGCAGCTAGAGATCCGGTGACAGGGGAGTTTGTGGAGATTGCCAAAATATTTTATCAATCAACAACTACAACTCTATGCGATCGCGGAGTTCTAGGATTGCTCTCACAGTTAGGCGGAGGCGGGCCCGTACAGCCGCTGATAGCTCCCGTGTACGTGACAGTCGCGCCGTTGCAGCTTGCTCAAAGTCACCAGGGTTTTCAGAAAATATACAGAATGCTTAACTGTCTCAAAATTAATTTGGCAGTGATGCAAGCGACTGCTGCCGTCATTGGTATTGGGGCTGTATCGAGTACAGTTTTGTCAGCAGTAAACCTCGAACAAGTATTAAAAATCAGAGATGAGGCAAAACACCAGAAGCTGAAAATTAAAGACGGGTTTATCGATCTCAGGCATATCCTCAAAGATAAGGGAGTAGAGGTAATTCAGCAAATTTTTAAGGTGGCTCATGACTCTAATTTTCAAAGGCACCGCCAGCAACTGGTTAACGGTTACGATATTTTTTCTAAAGCTATTAAACGCTGCCAGTCAGCCCTGACAGTGCCGGATCTCAAGCTGCGGAATTCGGAGATTAATAACGGGCGAGATATGCTGTTTGAGGCTTTAAAAATTTACGATCGTCCCGGTTTGTTGGAGGGGCTGTGTTCTGCAGGAAAGCTCCGGCAAATGGAATGTGTTTGGGCGATCGAGCTGGCGCTGGGCATCACGTTTCAATTGCAGCGGGCTTACGATCTAGTGAGCGATCGCCTGCTCAAACTTCAATCAAAAATTCGTCACGATCTTCTCACTGTTGTGAAAGGATGTCAATCGGAATCTGAACTAGATTTTTTATTTCCAGAAGTTACCAGGATTCTCGGTCACGATCTAAGTGTAATAGAATTTTGGCAAAACGAGGTAGATTGGATGCAAACTTTGTCTCCCAAAGAGCAGCACCAGTTAGCTAGTTTAGATAAACTTAGCGGCGACCATCATATAAAAAGCAGCATCCACACGACATTCGCGGTATTAACTGCGGAACCTTCACTTTATCAAAGTTTAAAGCAAAAGTCTCACTTTCTATCCTTGCGCGACCAGCTAGCCTTTGCCCTGAAGCCGGAACTGCGCCGGGGATACGAATTTTATGTGTGCCAGCAGGCGATCGCAACTGGCTATCCAGCTTTAGCTGTCTCGAACTGGCAAGAAATATCCGATTTAACTGTGGCTAACCTCTACTACTTTTTCCAAAGTCGAGAGGATTCAAGTGAAATTTATCCGACTGAGGACACAATAGAAACGCCTGCTTGGCACTTTCCCAAATCCTTAGAAAAAGAGTTACATTACTGCAATTAATTGAAAGCGCTGGTCAAGGTACGTAGTTGCGATCTTTGCGCTCTTTATAATATTAGCCAAGAGCGCTGAAGCGCAACTACGTACCTAATTTGTCTGACGACAATAAAACCGCTCTGCTTAGTCGATATTGTAGGGTGCGTCAGCGAGTAGCCTAATTTTCAGGTGAGGAACCAGAATTGGCTGACGCACCCTACTACAAATCAGACTATAAACCGCAGATGTCAAACAGATGCAACCGACGATGCAACGCAGATAATTTCAGGGTGTTTTCCGATTTTTGCAATTCAAGTCTATTATCTCAGCCACAACTTAATAGTATTGTCTTTAGAGCCGCTAGCAATAGTTTTGCCATCGGGACTAAAAGTCACTACATAAACCTCATCGGTATGTCCCGTCAAAGTATTCAGCAATTCTCCGGTATCAAAGTCCCAAATTTTAATGGTTTTATCCTTGCTTCCGCTGGCGATAAATTTCCCGTCCGGGCTGATAGCAACCGAAACAATATCGTCAGAATGTCCCTTAATCGAACGAAGTAAATCTCCACTTTCGAGATTCCAGATTTTAATGCTTTCATCGTAGGAGCCACTAACAATTGTCTTGCCATCCGGGCTAACTACCACAGACCTCACCGCGTCGCCGTGTCCTTCAATAGTTTTGAGCAACCTCCCTGTTGCTACATCGACAATTGTGATTTTTTTATCCTTAGAAGCGCTAATTAAATTTTTGCCATCGGGAGTGAAAGCAACAGAATAAACAAAATCTGTATGATCTGGTAAATTCTGGAGCAAATTGCCAGTTGTGGCATCCGAAATTTTGGTGGTTTTGTCTCCGCTGGCGCTAGCAACAAGCTGTCCGTCGGGGCTGATAGCGACTGACCAAACAGAGGCACTGTGATCGAGACTGCGAGTAGCTTGACCTGTTTTCAAATCCCACAACATGACTCTCCAAAAACCTGTTCCTGTGGCTAGTTTCGTACCTTTTGCATCGAAAGCAACCGACCAAACGGTGGATGAATCTCCTGGGAAAGTGCGGATCGATTTGCCTGTGGCTAAATCCCAAATTTGGATGGTTTTGTCTTTGGAACCGCTGGCTAACATTAAGCCGTCTGGACTAAAAGCAACAGATCCAACTGCATCTGAATGCTGGGCGAAGTTTTTGACTTTGGCGTTTTTCCATTGGAGACCTGCTTGGCACTTTTGTTGTAAGTTTTGGGCGGAGGTATAGGTGCTGGAAGTTTTGGCAATTGTTGGGATTTGGCTGATGCAGCCTTCATAATTGCTTTCTTGATAAAAAGCTTCGATTTGATTGAATTGTTGGGTTTCTTGCTGCACTTGCTGCTGTCTTTCTTGCCATTTGAGGTATCCGTAAATTCCGCCGATCGCAGTTAAGAGGGCTGCAATCGTTGCTGCGGCGATATAAGGATTGATTTTGCGAGGTTCTTTGGGGACAATTGCTGAGGCGCTGGTGCTGTCTGGGGCGATGGATAAACTCCCTTTTCCGTTCAAATTTACCTCTGGGGATGCCGCCGGAGTTGCCTGCACTCCCAGTGGCAGAGTGCTGCTGGCTGGGGGCACAATGGCGTTGGGGTTGCGGTGTCCTTCCAACACGATCGCGATCGCCTTGTACAATTTACCGAATAAAGATTTAGGAACGACTAATTCTTCGATTCTGGCGGCATCTTCGTCGGTAAGCCCTAAAACTTGCTGCAACCGTTTTAATTCCTCGCGAGTGTTGGCAGAAAAAGGATATTCTTGCTGCATGGTTTCTTGCAGCGATTGTTCGTAGCGTTCGCCTTTTTGCCTGTATTTGCGGTAAGGGTTCAATACCTCATCTTCGATCGCCTCTGCTTCTTCTGGTTGCAATTCCAAACTGACGCGCAATTCTTCTAATATTCTCCGCCCGACGACTGTAATGTCACCGCGACTGCTGCTGCGCCGATCGACTTCTTCGCGATAGATTGTGAGTTTGGGTACCCGCGTGCGCGATCGATCGCCAATTTTCCGCAAATCGGCTAAAGCCTCCGCCGCCGACTGGTAGCGCTCCCGAAAATCGTAGCGCACCATATTGTCCAAAACATCGGCCAGCGCTTGGGAGCTGGAGGTTAAATGGCGCCAAACAATTTCGCCTCGATTAGAATTTTTCAAATCCCGCAGTTTCGGCAAATCGTAAGCCGGCAAACCCGTCATAGCTTGGATGCCAATCATTCCCAAGGCGTAGATATCGCTGTTGAGTTGGGGGTTGTATTGAAATTGCTCGATCGGCATATATTCCAGCGTCCCAATCCGCACAGTTACCGGTGCTTGTCTTTGAGCGATGTGAATTTCTTTCACCGAGCCAAAGTCAATCAAAACTAACTTGTTGTCTGCATAGCGACGGATTAAATTTGCTGGTTTAATATCTCGATGAATTACTCCCTGTCCGTGTACAAACACTAAAATTTCTAATAGTTCCTTCAGCAAAGGAATAATTTTTTCTTCGGGAACCGGCTTTCCCGGTACAATCTCTGTGGATAGCGAGTGACCGGCAATAAAGGATTCTACTAAGAAAAATTCTTCATTTTCTTCAAAATAAGCGAATAGCTGAGGGATTTGGTCGTGTTGACCGAGCTTTTCTAGAACTTCTGCTTCTTTTTGGAAAAGACGGCGCGTAGTATTAATTAATTTGGGTTCGCTGGTACCGGGACGCAGGTGCTTGACAAAGCACTGCGGTTCACCGGGGCGACGAGTATCTTTGGCCAGATAGGTTTGTCCAAATTCTCCTGTTTCTATGACTTCAATGACTTGATAGCGTCCATCTAAAAGTTGGCTCACCATGATAATAACGCAGCCTTTTTTTGGTTGATTTTCGCAAGAAACAGTTTCACAGCAGGCAGTTTTTAGTTGTAACTAGGTCAGTCGATTTGAGATTTAAATTGCTATTTTGTGGCGGGTTCGATGCCCACCAGAGAAGCATTTAACTGTATTTCTCTACAACGATTTGCCGAATTCTCAATTGACTGATATAGCGATTGTCAATCAAGGGAGGTACTCGCCAGCCAATCACTCATTACCCATCACCCATCACTCACGATCGATCGCATATTACCCATTACCAGAAAGAATTGGTTGAAAGCCCCAAGCCCGGGAGAAATTAAAATCAGACTATTCATTACTCAAATACTCGGACTTGTAGGTAGAGGTTGCTCTCCAACTGTCAACTGTCAACTGTCAACTGTCAACTGTTGAACAATCCGTACCTCACTCACCTGACGATGGGTGCATCTGTGCGATCGCATTTGTAGTGGGATCTTAAGAACTCGCGTACTATACATAGCACGCGAGAGGGGACAGCACTGTATAAAAATGCTTTTTGCAAAAATGAGATGTTCCCTCTGACAATTGCCATACTTTATTTTTTCAACATCTGCAAAGCTTGATATCCCAAAAAGAAAAAACCCAAAGCACCGAGTATCGCTATGGTATTCGCAAACACATCCACTGAAACAAATTCGCCCATTGCAAGATCCTCTGACAACTGATATCTATCCTCGGCTTTTCGGTCTCAGACTGGGTGAGGGGTCTTGCCCCTTGCTGCGGTAGAGCCGAAAGATGCTCACAAATTATAGCAAAGGAGATGCTGAAAATAACTTTTTGGGCGATCGACTAGCTTTTTGTTTTAATATTTTTTAATATTTAAGGACACAAATCGTGCAGCTAAATTTTGAGGTAAGTTCGCTTTGATATTGTTAACCCTGGTAATTTTTTCTCTCATAGTCAGTAGAGCTTACACCAAGAATTTGCGCCAATCGGTCAAAAATGCGCCTCGCACCAACAGCAGTGCGGCTCAGCAGTTATTTCCGTCGGCGGGTGACTTCCCCAAAGTTTCGGTGATCGTACCAGCATACAACGAAGCCGAGAATATTCAGGATTGCGCGATCGCCATTTTGGAGAGTACAGCCCTGTCTGCTGACAAGCTAGAGGTTTTGATTGTAGACGATCGATCGACAGACGACACGAAGGCGATCGCCCAAACTCTGCAACAACAGATCGACGACCCCCGCCTCAAAATATTAGCAGGTGAGGCGCGACCGGAAAACCAATATTGGGCGGGCAAAAACTGGGCCTGCGCCCAAGCTGTTGGGGAAGCAACCGGAGAATTCCTATTATTTATCGATGCCGACGTGCGGCTGAAACCGGGGGCGATTGAAACCGCTATCGCCACAGCCGAAACCGAGAAAATAGACCTGCTAACCTGTATGCCAGCGCTGGTTTGTGGGTGTTTTTCCGAGTGGTTGGTGCAGCCTTTAATGTTCAATAACCTAGCTGTTTGCTTCGATTTTACAGCCGTTAATGATGCTGCAAAAACAGACAGTGCCTTTGCGGGCGGCCCATTTATGCTGTTTAGGCGATCGGCTTACGAAAAAATCGGCGGACACGAAGCAGTTGCCGGCGAAATTGTCGAAGATGTGGAATTAGCTAGACGCATCAAGCGTGCGAGTTTAAAGCTCGGACTTTATTCCGGGTCAAATTTGGCATCCGTGCGGATGTATCGGTCTTGGAGCGCATTGTGGGAAGGCTGGACAAAGAATCTGTATCTCGGCGCTAACCGCAGTTGGGGGAGCATGATTTATATTGCCGCAATTATGTTGTTTCTTTATCCGATGCCGTGGTTGGCATTAGCTATTTTGCTGGCTAACGGCAAAATTGCCAACATAATTAGCAATGGCCAATTAGCAATTAGCAATTACCATTTGCCGGTTGCGTTGTTAACTATCTGTTTATCTGCGATCGTAATTGGGTACCATTACACCTTGCGCCGTTTGGGTGCCGAAATTTCTGACTGTCCGACGAAATACTGGTGGTTGGGAGGTTTGGGAGGGACGTTAATTGCGGCAATTGCGATCGGTTCTGCGATCAAAACCGAAACAGGTTGGGGATGGACTTGGCGCGGGAGAGCTTTGCAAATTAACAATAATTAATCCCGATTTTGCATTCACAAAAATTAGTAGTAGGGTGCGTCAGCTTTTAATACGGTTGACTTTTCGTCAGACAAATTAGGTACGTTGTTGCGCTTCAGCGCTCTTTATGATATTCGGAAAGAGGGCTGAAGCCCAACAACGTACCTCATCTTTCTGAGTTAGTAGTAGGGTGCGTCAGGTTTGAGATATTCAATTAGCATAAAAAGTCTCATACTGACGCACGATTTATTCTGGGTAAGGTAGAATGGAAGTAATATGAAGCTTAAAACAAGCTTTATTTTAAGTCTACGATTAAATGAAAAATATAAGGAGGGCAAGTCAATGATTAAGTTTGACATAGGCCACTACACCGATTTTAAATTGCCCAACAACTCCGATATTCCGGAGCAATTACAGCAAACACTTCGCAGGGTTTGGGACAGAAAATATGACGATTTATACGAAAGAGGCGGAAACAGCGATGTAGAAGAAGCTTTTGTAGAAGTAATGACGGCCTTTGGAATGCCGCATGATAAAGTATCCCATCAGCGATATGTCTATATGGCTTATGCAATAGCATTAGCAGCTCAACCAACCATTAAACATTACTTTCCTGAAGAACACAACGCTGATATCGTTCAAGCAATTGTATCTTGTTGGCTAAAGGATGGCGGTGAAATTCCAGAAACTTGGGCAGATACCTTGTTTCCTCATATCGACAAAATTGGAAGATATCAAGCTGCTGATGAAGCTTATAATATCTTCTATGGCTTGCTCCAAACACTCAATACCAAGACAGCTTATAATGCCATCTTGGATATTTTGTATGATGCCATTACTGGCGATGCCATTTCTGGTTTTGCTGCGGCCCAACGAGATATGTTTAATTGGTGGTTGATCGAGGTGGTTCCTGCTACCTATTGTTTAAAGCTGCCATCTACTTTATATTCGGGAAAATGGGAATTTCCGCCCGTGAGTCAGTGTGCGTAATTGCGATGAGGCAATCAATAGTATTCTGTTTTTACCTTTCCGAATAGTAGTAGGGTGCGTCAGGTTGGACATTTTCAATCAGCACAAAAAGTCTGATACTGACGCACCATTTATTCGAGGAGTGCGTCAGTATGAGATTGTTGGTTTGTTGCGAAAATAATGATAGCTGACGCACCCTACATATAGTCGTCAGTCATATAAATTAGGTACGTAGTTGCGCTTCAGCGCTCTTTATGATATTCGGAAAGAGGGCCCAAGCCCAACAACGTACCTTATGCTTCTGCGTAGACAAAAGCAGGTACTCGCTTGTAAGCAGGCGTTCCGGATCGCTTTTCAATCTCCGGGTGAAAAATTACGTTGACTTCAGGATAAAACATCAAAGCAGCACCCTCACGAACCGCCCCGTAAATCACCTCAACATTTTCCATTTTCCCCACATTTCCCTGCACAGTAACCCGCTGATGTTCTTTCATGCCAGCGCTTTCTGCATCGGCGCGATTCATCAAAATGCAGTTGCGGTGCGGCATTCCCCGGTACTTGTCATCAATTTTGTAAACCACAGTATTGTGCTGAGAATAACTGCGTCCAGTCATTAATGCCACAACTAAACCCCGCACCGATTCCGATGCACCAAAATCTTTGATTTCCGGTAATTTTAGCACTGGTAAAGGCGTGACAAACATCTTGGCTTTGCCGGAATCTGTGGGAAATTTGGGTTCGGTAAAAATTCGCCCGCTGATGGTGAATTCTTCGTTGGTTTCATCAATTGTTGCCATTTTCTCAAAGCCGGGAATTGTTTTAGCAATCAATTGCCGAACGTATTTAGTATCTTGAAGCTGGCGCCAGTCTACCGGATAAGTACCGTGAATTCTAGCAGCTAATTCTGTCAAAAAATGCACTTCGGGAATCAAATCAGCATCTTTGAGATGAGTTTCGCCTTCATCATTGAAACGCACAAAATTATTACCGGATTCCACGGTTGTTTTGTAGGGATTTTCAAAGCGATTCAGCACCGGCAGCACAATTGTATTGTGATGAGCCAATCCGCTAAAATGTCCCAAATTTGGTTTGGTGGCGAGGTAAATAATGGTTTCAATCTTGCCTAAAGCGCGTTTGGCTTCAGTTGAATCTGGATTTGCCCCGTACAAGTTGCCGCCCAAACAGATTAGCGTATCGACTTTGCCTGCATCTGCTGCTTCAATGAGCGATCGAGTTTCGTAACCCTTAACACCGCTCAGGGGACGCCCCAATAACTGTTCGAGAGTATGTTGAATTTCTTTTCTCAGCTTCACAGTCACGCCCATAGAGCCAAATCCTTGGACGTTTGAGTGTCCTCTCACCGGCATTAATCCCGCCCCTTCTTTGCCGAGATTTCCCGTCATCAAAGCAGTGTTGGCAATGCTGAACACATTATCTACGCCATTTTTTTGTTGAGTAATTCCCATCGCCCAACCGAAGACAACACGCTGAGAATTGCCGATTATTTTAGCTGCGGCCTCAATTTCTGCTTGGGAAACTCCGCAAGTTGTAGTAATAGTTTCCCACTCGGTTTCGCGGGCGTGCTGCACTGCTGCTTCCCAGCCTTCTGTGTGGGCTTGCAAGTATGTTTCGTCGAGCAATCCTTGTTCGATTACCGATTTTTGAATCCCTACAAATAGCGCTGTATCGCTGCCGGGAATTGGTTGCAAGTAAAGCGAAGAAATCTCGGAACCGGGGATGAGCGACTTGACTGGAAATGCCGGAGAACCAAACTTGACTAACCCGATTTCCATCACCGGATTGATGACAATTATTTTACCGCCTTTGTCGCGAATTTTAATCAACTCGTTCATGAAGCGGGGATGGTTGTAGGCAGAATTCGCGCCCGCGAGTACGACGCAATCTGCTTGCTTTAAGTTTTCTAGACTCACTACCGAGGTGCGGGTGGCAAACATTTCGTTTAACCCGGTGGTCGAGGGAGCGTGGCAAAGATCGGAACAATCTGCTAAGTTGTTAGAACCGATCGCCCTCATCATCAATTGCAACAAAAAAGCCGCCTCGTTGGAAGAGCGACCGGAACTGTAAGATGCCACTCGTTCGGGGGTTTTGCGAAATGCAGCCTCGGCAATTTCATAGACTTCTTGCCACGAAATGCGATCGTAATGAGACGAACCAGCCCGCAAAATCATCGGAAAACTCAACCTTCCCAGTCTATCTGCTTCCCTGGAAGTTAATTGTTGGAGTTCTGCAATACTGTGCTGTTGAAAATAGTTAGTGGAGATAGCAGGTTTAATTTCAGCCGAGATTGCTTCAACACTTTTCATGCAGCGCTGAAGTTTTTCGCCATCTTCATTAGTAAAGCCTCCTTTCTGCCCGCCAGTGCCCCAAGAACAAGATAAACAAGCACTTTTGTGCAGCAAAGTTTGCCAAAGTTTCGGGCCTTCGGGCGATAAAGTCTGCTTTGCCCAATATTCAATTATTGGTAAACCGCCGCCCATGTCTGGGGTTTCGTCATTTTTCTCGCTAAATGGGGGAACGGGTTGGATATTTTGGGAGTTGGTGTCCATAGGGTTTATTTTTTGTTTGAATTGCGGGTTGATGTACAGTTAAGTTTATTACTATAATTTACCGCAAACTTACAGCACAAAAAATTAGTCAATAGATAGATTTCTTAAAGGTACGTTGTTGCGCTTGAGCGCTCTTTGCTATAAATAGTTGTGCAGAATTAATTATACGGGATTTCGCTAGATAGATTTCTTAAAGGTACGTTGTTGCGCTTGAGCGCTCTTTGCTATAAGTAGTTGTGCAGAATTAATTGTACGGGATTTCGCTAGATAGATTTCTTAAAGGTACGTTGTTGCGCTTCAGCGCTCTTTGCTATAAATAGTTGTGCAGAATTAATTGTACGGGATTTCGCTAGATAGATTTCTTAAAGGTACGTTGTTGCGCTTCAGCGCTCTTTGCTATAAATAGTTGTGCAGAATTAATTGTACGGGATTTCGCTAGATAGA
>NZ_JAHREU010000077.1:4005-19775 GCF_020883145.1 Microcoleus sp. CAWBG27 | reverse complement strand
TTTCTTAAAGGTACGTTGTTGCGCTTCAGCGCTCTTTGCTATAAGTAGTTGTGCAGAATTAATTGTACGGGATTTCGCTAGATAGATTTCTTAAAGGTACGTTGTTGCGCTTGAGCGCTCTTTGCTATAAATAGTTGTGCAGAATTAATTGTACGGGATTTCGCTTGAAATGCTTACAAGCGTACAGAGTATTTCTGAATTTTGCCTGGTTACTTATGAAAGAGCGCTGAAGCGCAACTACGTACCAAAGAGCGCTGAAGCGCAACTACGTACCAAAGAGCGCTGAAGCGCAACTACGTACCTTAAGAGCGCTGAAGCGCAACTACGTACCTAAGAGCGCTGAAGCGCAACTACGTACCTAAGAGCGCTGAAGCGCAACTACGTACCTTAAGAGCGCTGAAGCGCAACTACGTACCTAAGAGCGCTGAAGCGCAAACTACGTACCTTAAGGTTTATTTCTTTTTATTTAACGACTGCTTCCCAAACCCAAGACAAAGCAATCGATCGCCCTCGGCGACATTTGGGTCATTCTGTAAATAATCCCCCAACCACTCGCAACTCCGAGCAATAATATTATTTAGCTCCAAATTCTCTACAGGTAACAGAATTACAGTCCGATCCCTGCTAGCAAAAGCGAGAGTTTTGCTGTCTGAACTAAAAGTAACGCTCAACACCCGATCGCCCGATTCCAATGTCTTCGATAGCAGTGCCTTCTTGCCGTCAAAATTCCACAGCTTAACGGTATTTCCCGCACTCGCCGCCGCCATCAACTTGCTGTCTGGGCTGAAACTCACGCTTTCGACTGTATCGCTGTGGTCGAGTTTTTCAGTTAAATTTGCCGCCTTACCATCAAAACCCCACAAATAAACTTTTTTGTCAGCACAACCAGCAGCAATAGTCTTACCATCTGGACTGAAACTGACATTTCTTACACTGTCTGCGTGATCGAGAGATTTCAGCATCTTCGCCGATGTACCGTTAAATTGCCAGAGGTAAACTCTCTTTTCTCCAGCCGTTTCAGCATCATTTTGGGTTCCGCTTGCCTTATTCTCAGCAGCAGTAGCCGTAGCAATTGTTTTGCCGTCAGGGCTGAAACTAACGCTAATTACTGGATTGCTGTGCTCGAGTTTTGCCAGCATTGTTGCTTTTGTGCCATTCCAGCGCCAAAGGTACAATTTGCGATCGGCACTGGCGGCGGCAATTATTTTGCCATCTGGACTAAAACTGACGCTTCTGATAATGCCGTTGTGAGGCAGAGTATCTAACAGTTTTCCGTTTAAATTCCAGACTTTCACCGTTTTGTCATCGCTGGCAGAAGCTACAGTTTTAT
Source organism: Microcoleus sp. CAWBG27 (assembly GCF_020883145.1). Classification (NCBI taxonomy): domain Bacteria; kingdom Bacillati; phylum Cyanobacteriota; class Cyanophyceae; order Oscillatoriales; family Microcoleaceae; genus Microcoleus; species Microcoleus sp. CAWBG27. Next base: position 18,445 of record NZ_JAHREU010000077.1, on the reverse strand, counting down.
TCTCCGGCGAAAAGCTCGTCCAGGTAACAGAATCCTTATGTCCTGTTAAGGTTTTGATTAAACTGCCATCAGGGCGCCAAAGTCTCACTGTATTGTCGCCGCTAGCAGATGCAATTGTTTTGCCGTCCCCACTAAAACTGACTTGATAAACCCAATCTCCATGGCCCGATAAAATCTTATTCAACGGAGTGCTGTTTGGTTGCCAAAGTTTTACCATTTTGTCTCTACTGGCGGAAGCAATCGTGCCGTCGCTGCTGAAAGTTACGGCCCTCACGTCGTCTTGATGTCCTCGAAAAGTGTTGAGCAAAGTGCCGCTGCGACTCCAAATTTTTACCGTATCGTCGGCGCTGCCGGTGACAATTTTTTCGCCGTCGCGACTGAAACTCGCGCTGACAACTCCATCGTTGTGTCCTTTGAGAGTTTTGATTTCCTCACCCTTTCGATTCCAAATTTTGGCTGTGGTGTCGGCACTGGCTGAGACGAGTTGTTGGCTGTCGGGACTAAACTTAACGCTGCGAACAAAGTCAGAATGTTTGGTTAATGTTTTGGGATTAATTTGAAATTTCTGGGTTTTACCTTTGCGATTCCAAAGTTTGATAGTTTTGTCAGCACTTGCTGAGGCAATTGTTTTGCCGTCGGGGCTGAAACTGACGCCGAGTACCCAGTCTTTGTGTTTGGTTAAGGTTTGCAGCAATTTTTTTGTTTCCAGGTTCCAGATTTTGACGGTGTTGTCGTGACTCCCGGAAGCTAGGGTTTTGCCGTCAGGGCTGAAACTGACGCTGGTGACGATATCGCGGTGGCCGGATAAGGTGGCGATCGCACTTTTGTCGTTATCTACTTGCCAAATTTTGATTGTGCGATCGGCGCTACCAGTTGCGATCGTTTTCCCATCCGGGCTAAAACTAACACTCGTCACAGTATCGCCGTGCTTGAAAGTCTTTAACAACTTACCTGATTTGCTGACCAATTTAACAGTTTTGTCAGCACTTGCCGAAGCAACTGAATTGCCATCGGGACTCACGCTCACATCCAAAACAGACTTGCTGTGCTGCTCGAAACGGTTGCTTTCTTGCACCCCCGAAACTGCTTGTATGAGCCTCTCAGCAATTTTATTTTTAGTATCCACAGGCAGTGCGGTACTTTTCAGAGAATCACTGCCGATTTTGATACTATTTCCTAACACTCCTAATTGATTTTTTTCATTGGAAAGCACCAACGCCTCCGACGCAGAATTTAAGGCATCAGTCCGACTTGTTTCTGCTTCTTGCCGCGCGCTTTCTGCTAATTTTGCTTGCTCGAATCCTATCCAAGAAACACCTCCGAGTACCAGCACTCCTAGAATTGCCGCCCGCAATTGCCATCTCCGACTTTGATAAAGTTGAGCTTCCGCTTGGTGCTGTTTGTCTCTAGCTAAGCGCTGGTTTTCTCTAGCTTCCGACAGCAAAGCATCTCGCTCTCTGTCTTTACGAATTTGTTCAATTTCATCTCGGTTAATTTGGTTTTGTTTGCGGAGTTCCTCAAATTCTGCTTTTTTATCTAATTCCTGCTGCTGCCGGATGAAGCTAACTAGATAGTCGTGAACGAGCTGATAAAGCTCTGCGGGTAGTTCAGTCCACCGAAAAACTAAACCGGATTTGACTAACAGTTCTAAGACTAAATCTAATTTATCAGTGGCTGCAAATATCGCTAGATCGGAGGCTAATTCGGCGCGGGTTTTCAGGGGTCGAATCTCATCTTCATCTGTGAGAAAATACAAAATTCGGCGGGCAGCTCCTTCATTTTCTGGCCCGCAATCTTTGATGACTTCTTCGAGAAATCTTTCGACTAATTTTTGTTGGGGACTGTTGCCCAGTTCCTGGTATTGAGTTAAAGTTCTAATGTCCTCTTGTTGGAGTTGAGCGCCCACAAGTTGCAGTTCGATCGGGCGGACTTCTCCCAATTCTCCAGCTAAATCTTTGACTAATTCTTCGATCAGCTCCGGTTCTAAGTAAAACTGCGATCGTTCGGTTAAAGTGCGAATTACCGCTCGCGCATCGCTCTGGGAAAAATTACCCAAATAAAACAGAATATCTTTGCTAAGAACGTCGGCTAAAATATCATTATTGATAATTTTTGTTGGGTCTTTGGGTCGGGAAAATTCCAGCAAATAGTGCAGGTAATCTTCCCGCAAAGACAGGACGACTTTTAAATACTTGATTGTCAAGCATTCCCGCAAAAAATCAAAAAATATCTGTCTTTCCGCAGGCTCTTTCCACACGAAAAAGAATTCTTCAAATTGGTCAAATATCAGAACAGTCACTAGATGTTCTGAATTTGTTTGCAACTCTTTGATGATTTTCTCATACTCGATCGCCTGTTTTTCGACAATTACTTCTACAGGCTGTGACTGCTCAATCAGATCCTGGCTTGCTCCAACCGACGAGCCGCCGTTAAATTCCAGCCGCAGATTGGCGTTGACTGCGCCTGCTGCGCTCAAATCTCCCGAAGCCGATCCCGGTACTGCATCGAAAATGTCGCGATCGAATATTTCAGCTTTCCCGGCAGATAACTGTCTGGTCAATTCCCGCGGCCAGTTGTTGTAAACTTGCAGCACTACAGGCAAAACAGTCCGCATTTCGATCTTTTTTTGCTTGAGAGCCGGCACTAATCCTCCGGTGACAATGGAACTTTTACCAACTCCAGACTGACCGTAAATTACTGTCAGTTTGTCCGGGGTATTGTTCATCCTATATATCAAGCGATTGAGGTCTGCTTCTCTACCAGAAGCGGTAATTTCGTCAGCAATAGTAGGAGCGGCGGCAACTGTTTCGGCGGGATTAATCGCTTCTCTGTGCGGCTGCAATTTTCCGGCTCCAATAAAAGCTCGGAAGCGATACGTATGTTCTACCGCTCGATAATCTTGCTTGAGCTGAAATGCTTTGAGATATTCTCCCCGCTGAAAATAGAATCCTCGCAGCATTTCTAAAACGCGCAAATACAGTTGCGGGTTGTAGCAAGGTTCGGTTTGCGATCGAGCTAGCTCTAAATGTGCGATCGCCTCGTCAATCTCACCCAACTCGCTCTGGGCCTCTGCTAAAATTAACAGATATAAGCCTAGATGCTGCGCTTTGAGAGGCGTTCCGTGTCCTGTCGCTTCAAATTTTGAGTTGAGAGATTGTAGGGCGACTGAAGCCCATTCTTTTGCCCCTTGCCAATTCTTTTGCTCTAAGGCTACTCTAGCCAAAAAGCCGTAATCTTGAGCCAAATTAACTGTTGAGTTTTCCATATTTTCATGTAACCTCCGAGCTTTCAGAGCTAAATTCCAGAGTGCATCCCAATCTTCTAAATGCTGCAATACTTCGCCGAGTTGATTGATGAATATACCGACGGCATCCGGCTGTCCCGCTCGTTCTAGAACATCAATACATTGCTGAAAATAATTTTTAGCTTCCGTCCAGTAAGGACGGTTGCCGCTGCGGTGCTTTTCTGCTTGAAAACGGTAGCAAAGACCGATGTGAAATACTAGAATTCCCTCTAATACTGGTGCAGGGTGAACGGTAAATAACAAATCGCTAAATTCTGTTTTGGGGCCGATAAATGCTACTTGATACTTCCAAAAACTCAGACTTTTTTGATACAATTCAAGAGCTGCATGGATGCGGTTGCCAGCATATTCGTCTCGACCGCGAATAAATTGCAAGCTTGCTTCAATAGCTGGTTCTAACCTGATGTTGCAAGTTTGCAAGTCTTGTCTCGCCGACTCTAATTCAGCTAAAGAATTGGCTCCGAGAATGGCAGAGTTACTTAAACGCCATTTGCCACTTTCTAAAATCTTAGCAAAAATGCGATCGCAACTTTTGCCCAAAAAATCCACTAACTCGTCTGGGCCCAGCACAAATTCAACACTTGTCGTCCAAGTCTCGATATCTGTGACTAACCGAATCAGTTTTTTTAAGATTTTGTCTGTCACCCACAGCACCACTGGGAAGGGAAAATTATTGCGAAATTCTTCCCTGACGTAGTTGGTAGATGTTAGTACCCTATCTATTGCACTTACCGATTCCAATCCAAACACCATTAAAGCTTGAGGTTGGCTGCCATCAAGTTCAGTTTCTATCGTCGTGTACAGAGTTTTAACAGATTTCGGGAGGACAATTTCTCGAATCTCGACACCAGACTGCTGCCGCAATTGCCGTACAGTTTGCTCTCGCATCGCACTGTAATTGCACCGCACCAAAATCAGCGAAAATTGCCCCTGAGACATTGAAAGAGTCCGGGAGAGAGTTTGCAGAGCACTTTTATTTTGCTCTGCTGCGGTGTCTTGGTGGCAGTGCGAATTAACCATAATATTTGAAAATCCTGATAGATGCTTTCAGTTGACAGTTGATAGTTGACAGTTGACAGTTGACAGTTGACTGTTGACTGTTGATACCAATTTAATGGGTCGTTGCATATATCTCGATCCCCCTAAATCCCCCTTAAGAAGGGGGACTTTGAGCGGAATCTTATCCCCCCCCTTATTAAGGGGGGTTAGGGGGGATCGGATTCGGGAGCAGCCTCTAACATCACAATTATTCAGAGTTCTATTCTCTCTCTGTGTCCTCTGTGTTCTCTGCGGTTAAATCATTCCTATGCAACGGTCAACGATATAATAAATATAGCCTTTCTCAAAAAGATGAGGTATGCCTGACAGCTTATATAACCAATTAAACTCTTAGGGCTAAAGCCCAACAACGTACCTTGTTTTTAGCTGCCCGTACCTCAGATCTGAAACCGTCCGATTATTTTAGCCGATCGCCCTTAAAACATACCCGAAGAAATACATACTCTGTTATTATCATAATCTCAGGACAATCCCGTGGATTTCACTGATTTTTTTACCCTCGGTGGCTCACATTCTCCCGAGCAAAAAAGTCGATCGCCAAAAATCATACAAATCCGATGCAGTTATTCGCAAACGGCTGAAATCTTGCATTCCCTGCTTTGCTGGCCCCTCGCCGCACTGAGATAAACTACGGGCGGCGGTTCCTCAATGACCATTTGCACATTTTCGATCGCATTTTCGAGTAGAATTTTATCAATCTCCATATCTAAATTAGTAGCTGAAAAATCAGGTCGATCCCAATCTTCGCTTTCTTCAATGAGGATTGTTGTGGTTGGTGCCACCATCTCTAAATCAAGCTCATCACCTAAATTAGAAACTTGCTTGTTTGGCTCGATTTTCTGGCCGGTATCAGTAGCTAAAGCTTGACTGTTATTGGCAATTAGTACGAGCGGCAGTGCTACCATTGCACTTATCGTTTTTCGCGCCGTGATTTTCCCCATAATCTCCTCCTAGTATCAACTAAATTTTGGTGCTGCTATAAATTTAAACATCCGCCGCTACTTGAGAGCGCTGCTATTATTTAATAGTCGCTTATTTTCGACAAAAAATACCCAGATCTGTGACACTTCGGGGCAAATTTGCCTGACGGAGGGTATCTGGCTAACTCTTCCCGTTTCTATTGATTACGTGAAAACTCTTAAACAATCAGGTTTTCCTGTAGGTAATTTTGGAAATGAGGGCGAGTGTCTATTTCAGGCTAAAAACGGCGAACAACGAAGAGGGCAGGCACGGGGGCACTGCCCCTACAACCGTCAACTCGTATAATTCTCGTTACTAGGCTCTTCCTGGTAACGCAGGGTGGCGAGGAAGAGAAACTAGCAAAAGTAAGGCGCTTGTTACTTTGTCAAACCGTGTTCGAGAGCGTAGCGAACCAACTCAGTACGGCTGTTAGTACCAGTTTTGCTAAACAAACGGCTGACGTACTTTTCCACATTCCGCACGCTAGTTTCCAAGCGGCGGGCAATTTCCTTATTCATCAAACCTTGAGCAACCAAATCCAAAACACTTTGCTCTCGCGGAGTCAAATCAATTTTAACCGACGAGCTACTTTGGACGATCGCACTTCGCCCGCTTAACAAAGACTCAATTCTCGCCATTTGGCTGGCCAAAGCAGCAATATCAGGACTTTCAGCATTGCCGCCCGTCTCCTTAGCCGCCGCGCGGCGGGCCAGCAAATTCGTGACAATTGCCACTAACTCGTCGGGATCGAAGGGTTTAGAAAGATAAGCATCGCAGCCTGCTTGATAGCCTTGAATGCGATCGCCCGTCATCCCCTTAGCCGTCAAAAACACCACCGGCAAAGCCTTATAGCGAGGATCTTCCCGCACTTGCTTGAGAAACTGATAGCCGTCCACCTGCGGCATCATAATATCTGAAATCACCAAATCCGGATTCATCTGCTGCAATAATTCCCAGCCATCCCGAGCATTACTGGCAACCTCAACCGAAAAATCGCTATCTTCCAAATAAGCTTGTACCGCTTCCCGCAAGCCCGGTTCATCATCTACCAATAATAGTCTTGCTGACATATCCATTACCCTTACGTTTTACTACTATTATCTTTTAATTTAGCCGAATTCAACTATTTTTTCACTCCATCTATAGAAGCAACTCCAAAAATTGCGATTAAACTCCTATACGGTTCAGTTAAACCTGATCCCCTACCCCCCCTTGCCAAGGGGGGGACAAGAAATTGCTCAAAGTCAACCCCTACTCCCCTTTTTAAGGGGGATTTAGGGGGATCTCCGGGGGATAAACATCATTAACTAAACCGTATTATGGTTAAATTCAAGAGGTTTGAGTTTTGTTTTAATCCAATGATTAAAAACTGATTAGTTTTTTTATTCACAACTCAAAACCGCGCATAGTTGTTCGCGATCGCGCGGCAATCTCACGATTATTCTTGAACCATTCCGACTTAAACTTTTGAACGATCGGTCAAAATTTCATAACCGGTATCCGTCACCAACACAGTATGCTCGAACTGAGCCGACATCGCATTGTCAACCGTTACAGCAGTCCACTTGTCAGCAAGCGTGCGAGTGTACTTAGAACCTGCATTCAAAATCGGTTCGATCGCCAATGTCATACCCGATCGCAATTTCACGTTAGGCATTTCGCGGGTGCGGAAATTGAAAACCGACGGTTCCTCGTGCAAATTGCGCCCGACACCGTGGCCTGTAAACTCCTCAACAATGCTAAAACCGTTGCTTTTGACATGATCCTCGATCGCACCAGCGAGATCGAGCAAATAAGCACCAGCCTTGACTTGTTCGATACCTTTATAGAGAGCTTCTTCTGCAACTCTAATTAATTTTGCCGATTCCGGTGTCACTTCCACAACTGCGATCGTGATGCAAGAATCGCCGTGAAAACCTTGATAATATGCTCCCGTATCTACTTTCAGAACATCTCCGGCCCGAATTACTTTTTTAGGGCTGGGGATGCCGTGAACAACTTCGTTATTGATGCTAGAACAAATTGAACCAGTGAAACCGTGATAACCTTTAAAACTTGGAGTTGCACCCATTTCACGGATGCGTCTTTCGGCATAAACATCCAAATCAGCAGTAGTCATTCCCGGTTTCACAAGTTGAGAAATTTCTTTCAGAACCGTGGCGACAATTTTCGCTGCTTGCCGCATTATTTCGATTTCGCGTTCCGACTTAATTTCAATGCCTCGACGCTGTTTTGTGACTTGGGGTTCTTTAGTGGGCCCAGAAAGCAGACTGCTAAAAATATTCATGTATTGAATGTCAGGTAATTTTGTGATTTGAGGGCGGGTATAGCAGTGGACAGTTGACAGTGGACAGTGGACAGTTGCACAGTCAGGAAATCAAACCGTTGATGCTATGGGTTAGGAGGCTGCTATACAAATACTAGACAAGTCTAGACATTTGCTTCTTACTTCATCGGGAGCATGGGAGCGGTTATCCCTCGGTAAGCTTTCACGGTTTAGCCAACCGTGATAAATTAATCGCTGCATTTAAGTCCCTGTCCATCGAACGACCGCAACTTCCACAGTTGTAAGTTCTTTCTTTTAGTGGCATATCTTGAATATGCCCGCAGTTTGAACAGGTTTTGCTTGATGGAAACCAGCGATTAGCAACGATTATCTCACAACCAAACTTTTTAGCTTTGTATTCTAACTGACGTTTAAATTCATGGAATCCACAATCAGCTATTACCTGTGCTAGTTGGTGATTTTTTAGCATCCCACTGACATTCAAATCTTCTACTACTATTGTTGCGTGGTTTTTGCATAAGTAAGTAGTGATTTGATGCAGAGTATCTTTCCTGAGGTTTGCTATCTTTGCATGATGTTTCGCTAACTGGACTTTAGCTTTATATCTATTTCCAGAACCTTTGACCTTTCTCGCAAGAACTCTTGATAATCTCTTGAGTTTTGCCAGATGCGCTTTATAGTGCTTTGGGTTTGGAAATACTACGCCAGTTGAAAGGGTAGCCAATTCTTTCACTCCCAAATCAACTCCTACAACGTCATGACTTTTGACCGTTGATTCGTGACTTTGTTCGTAAGCAAAAGCGATAAACCAACTGTCGGCAGTACGTGAAATGGTGATTGACTTACAGGTAGTGTGTGGCAATCCTTCGTGAGTTTTTACCCAGCCGATTGTTGGCAGCTTTATAGACGTACCTCCCACGGGGATCGGCTTGCCACCTGCATCAATCGTGAAAGAGTCGTGATGTCCTTTTTTTTTGAAATTGGGATATCCACCTTTTTTTGAGAAAAATAAGGAAAAGGAGTCTCCAAGATTATCAAAGGCGTATTGAGTTATCTTCTGGCAGATTCCTTTCTCTTTAATCCATGTAAACTCAGGTTTGACATGATTGTTGAAGAATTTCTTAAGCAGGTATTTGTTTGGCTTTAATCCATCTTTATAAAGATTACTCCAAGTAGCCAATCCCCAATTATAAGTAAACCTAGCTATTCCTGCGTGCTTACTCATAACCGTTGCTTGAACCCTATTCAGCTTTAACTTTGTTTTGATGGACAAAAGCATTGTTCGACCTCAACACGCTCATTTCTTTGTTTAATTCTGTCACATCTTGTAATGGTACATCGTAGATTTGTCTACAAGTGTACTATTTTGTCTATTTATTCGCTAGCTAGGTACTAGCTCTATTCCTGAGGTTATTTATCTCCTCACTGCTGGGGCGATTGCTATAAAAGCAAAAACCCCAAATAGCGGGCTTTTTGGGCCAAAACGAGTGTCTTGTCCGAATTGTCGATCGCTAGTCCTCTAGTTAGCTTAATATTTTTCTTGATAATCTGCACGGGAGAGGGAGAGGGAGAGGGAGAGGGGGAGAGGGGGAGAGGGGGAGGGCGAAAGGGAGATAATCGGGGATAATCGGGGATAATCGAGACAATCCTCTTGTTTTCCCTCTTCCCTCTTCCCTCTTCCCTCTTCCCTCTTCCCTCTTCCCTCTTCCCTCTTCCTTCTTCCCTCTTCCTTCTTCCCTCTTCCTTCGGACAACTGACTTCTTATTTATTTCCAGTTTTGCCACGAACTATTAAAAATAGAAGTACCCGGAAATGCGATCGGATTCTTATTTTGCTGCAACCGCAACTGTAACGCCTCCAAATTGGGCTCGCGGGACGGCAATTCGTCCACCAATTCATAGGGTATAATCCCCTTTTCCAGGGAAAAAGCGGCGGTAACTCCAGCAGCAGCCCCAGCAGACCATTCAAAGGAATGCACTCGATAAGCAGCCGCCGCCGTGTGGCTGACAGCAATACTTTTACCCGCCACTAACATATTGTCAATCTTTTGAGGAATCATTGCCCGCAGCGGAATTTGGAACGGATAAGCCGATCCTTGACCTTTGCGAGTGCCTTCGCGTTCGGTGTTTCCTGGTGCTTCTGGGGGGCTGTTGGTCATGCAGGGGTGAAAGTCGATCGCATAATGACCGATACCCACACTATCAGGATAAATCGTGGCGCGCGATCGCGATTTTGTCTCCTCAACAGACTGAATTCCCACAGCCAAAGCCGGCGCATTCAAGCCTCCCAAAGCCAGCCACAAATTTCGATACTCTTGTTCCGACAAATTCTGGCGGTAAAAATCTGTCTTAAAATCATTGCGAGACATATCAACTTCCCACACCGTAAAACCTTGAGGTTGAGTCAAAGTCGGCCGCCCAATAATCCGCCGCCCCTCGCGCATATAAGGATACTTAGAAAGTCCGTGCACCGTCCCCATTGGCGAATTCAAGCCGCTCAAAAAGCGATTGTTAGGATAAGGCTTTTTCACTCCGTTACCTAATTGCGAGTCAGTAGTTCCTGCTACCAGCCAGTAGAAATATCCTTTCGCATTTTCTTCGCCGCGGCGCAAAGTTTCCGCGCGCAAACCGCCCATCCAGCCGCCAGGTTGCAGTTGACCGTTTGCTGCCAATTGCGATCGAGAATAAATTAAATTATCCTCGGCAGAACCGGGACGGTAATCATTCCCCCACGTCCAGTTTTGCATGGAAATATCCCCAGGATAAATCGGGAATTGCTTCGGGTCGGCAGGGCGCGGCTCATCCGGTCTCATGCTCCTAATTTGGCGGTAGCTAAAAACTAGCGGAAAACTAGCTAATCTCGCTAATTCATAACTGTAGTAAGGAGCGTATTGTTGATAGAAAGACGGCTGTTGGTGCTGCTGCGGTTCCTTCGTTGCCTCCATGGCAAAAGTGTAGGTAAAACCTTGGGTGCAGTAAGTGTCGCCGGTGGGGCTGGCGGAGGAAGGTTCTAGAGGAGAACGCGGGTCAATTCCGAGGCGGTAGGGAACATCGGCAAGTCCGATTAATTCGCCTGTTTCAGTCGCATCTACCACGAACCAATCGGCACCTCTCGGTTTTGATTTTGACTGGTTGGGCGGTTTGGAAGTAAACCGAATAATAGTTTTGTTAAATCGCGCCGAGTTTTCGTAGCGATAGGCGTCTTCGATAGTTTGAGACAGAGTTTCGGTGTTGATTGGCCCGGTGTTGGCGGCTGGTTTGTGTTGAATCGCGATCGCACTTTTAATCTGTTGGCCCCCAACCGCATTCCCCGCCGGGGCTGGAGTAATTCCTAGTTCTTTAATCACCGTATTGGGAAACCATTTCAGTTTGCCTTTCCCTTTTTCGGCGGCATCTTGCAAGATGTCAGATAGAATTTTGTGGCCGTTGTAGGGCATGAAACACGAATAGCTAACCCAACAGCCGCCGGGATTTAGTCTCCCGTAATGTTCCTTGATGCGCTGCCGCAGTTCTAGGTAGCCGCGCGGGTAAAATAAGAGCGATCGCTGAGTGTCTCTTTCATCGAGTGCGGAGGTTCCCTGGGAGGAAATTTGACCGCCCAGCCAGTCAGTAATTTCGGTGATGCAAACGGTGCGCCCCGCCAGCAAACCTTCGTAGGCGGTAGCAGCACCTGCTAGCCCGCCACCGGCTACGAGAATGTCGCAAGTTTCCTCTTTGTCTGGATTGCGAGGAAGCGCAGCCAAGGCTGGGGTAATAGCCGAGAGGGAGGTAATCAGGCTGAGGGTGAAGGTGACGAGCGATCGACCTTTGAGCGAAGAAAATAGATACCGTCGCAGTTTAATCGGAGATTGTGGAATCAATTTAGACATAAGTGAACAACACTCATCGCATCCAAATGTTTATTTTGCAGTATACTGGTATTTCGCCGTGCTGTCAGGGCAAACTTTTTTATACAAGAGGCATAAATACCATCAACAACTATATAAAAGCAGGATAAACCTTATGCTTAAAATCGTCAAATTTTTTAGATCTTTGATTCCTTTTGAGAGTTTAACAATTACGACAAGTTTAACTTTTTCGGAAGTTTTGCACAGGTTGGACGAAGTTGTCACTCCTCCCAAACTTTTTAGAGTAACTCTACCCTTCGGGCCGCCACCTGCAAAACCTTACGAAGGAACAATTTCTGGCAATACCTTCAAAATCAGTCGCATCATCACGGGCCGCAATTCATTTTTGCCAATTATCGAAGGAGATATCCATTCTCAACCGTTTGGTTGTTCCATCAAAATTAGGCTGACTTTACATAAAATAGTCCTGGCATTTATGATTCTTTGGTTGTGGACAACGGGCAGTATTGGAATGTTTGCTTTATTTGCTTGGTTCGTAGAACCCTCTGTGGGCCCAATATTTTTACCGATATTAGGAATGTTTATTTTTGCATGGCTTTTGTGTTTGATTCCTTTTAAAATAGAAGCAAAATCAGCTATAAAATTTATGTCAATTCTCTTAACATAAAGTAACTTGTTGCGGGATTTTGTGAGTTATAGCATTTCTCAAAACAATGAGCTATTCATGGGCATCGGGCATCGGGCATCGGGCCTAAAAGCATCGGGCATCGGGCATACCTCACCACCCTTGAGAACCGCTATATAAAATTTAAAATAATTCGCGTCAATCCCCGTTCATCTGCGGTTAAAAACTCCAAACTTATGCGTCAAAACGAACTCAAACAAAAAATCAAACAAGGCGAAACAGTCCTCGGCTTATTTATGAACTGCGCCTATCCCGCATTCATGGAAATCTGCGGTCATGCTGGATTTGATTTCGCCGTCATCGACATGGAACACGGCCCCCTGCACCCGCTTGCTGCTGAAGATTTGTGCCGCGCCGCCGACTGCGTTGGAATTGCACCCATCGTCCGCGTCCGCAAAAACGACGGGCCGCAAATTCAACGAGCTCTCGATATCGGCAGCGCAGGGGTTCAAATACCTCAAATTGAAAGCAAAATCGATGCCGAAATTGCTGTCAAAAGCTCTAAATACAGTCCTCTGGGCGCGCGCGGCCTTTCTTTCGCTACGCGGGCGGGACGTTATACTGCTGCGGGCGTTGATATCACGGACAAACTCAATGAAGAATCCTTGGTGGTGATTCACATCGAAGGTAAAGGTGGCATCGAGAACCTGGCAGAAATTGTGACAGTCCCTCATATTGATGTGATTTTTTTGGGGCCTTACGATCTGTCACAGTCGATCGGCATTCCGGGCCAAGTTCGCGATCGGCGAGTCATGGACATGATGCAGGAAGCAGTGCAAACCATCCGCAAAGCAGGCAAAGCCGCAGGTACTTTTGCCGACAACCCCGAAATCGCCAAGCAGTGGATTGATGCTGGCGTTCAGTACGTTGCAGTTGGGGTCGATGTTGCCGTCTTCCTGCGGGCTTGTCAGTCGCTGGTGAAATCGGTGCGGAATTAAGTTGCTAGGTAAATCCACTTAATTAAAGCTGAAATTGCGATGCCAAAAAGCTTGCTATGTATGTCTTGTTACCTCTTTTTTTTCCTTCTTCCCTCTTAATTGCTAAGTAAATTCACTTAATTAAACGTGAAATTGCGATCGCTAAAAAGCTTGCTGTGTATAGCGGTTCTCAAAAAAGTGAGCTATGCCTGCGGAAACTTATGCCCTATGCCCTATGCCCTATGCCCTATGCCCTATGCCCTATGCCCTATGCCCTCATCTTTCTGAAAAATGCTATATGTCTTCTTCCCTCTTCCCTCTTCCTTCTTCCTTCTTTACGATATCTTTGCAAATTTTGTAGTATTTTTTACGACTCATTCAAAAAACCTGAGCTAGAGTAGAAGTATAAACCTTCTTAAGGCAAAACTTAGGAGGGGAGCAAGGCTTAAAGGAGAATAATCCATGAAAACCGTATTAGAATCCATTCATTTGGACTATGCTTTCATGTTTACTTTTAAGAAAGTAAACTCGATTAAGCTAGAAGGTTTCAAGCCATTTTTTAACGATATGCCTGTGGATCCTTATATTAAAGGCAAGTATCGTTCGAGAAGATTGTCGCGGTTTGTCGTGAACGGAAATGAGTTAGTTAAGTTACCTCACGGCTATTTGTTTCAAAGTAAAGAGTACAATCCGGTGGTGGGCGACATCCGGCGGGAATTTGCTGAATTGGACGATCGGCTAATTGCACTCGATAACTTCAAACAACTGATTTTTGCTTTCTTCGATTCATGCAAAATTCACCCGGAAGCTGAAATCGGAGTGCATCAAATCAGGACGAGTTGTTCGCCGAAAAATTTCGGCAATCCCGCACCGGAAGGCATTCACCAAGATGGTACTGATTTTATCGCGATTTTCTCGGTCGATCGCACTAATATTGTGGGCGGGGAAACGCATTTGTATTTGGCGAAGAAAGAGAAGCCTGTTTTTAATAAAATTCTGCATCCGGGAGAATTGCTGTTAGTTAACGATCACGAGTTTTTCCACTTTACTACGCCGATTAAACCGGAAGTGGAAGGGGTGGGAACTAGGGATGTCTTTGTGATCACTTCTCCGAGTTTGCTTACTGATTGAGCATAAGGTATGTTGTTGCGCTTTAGCGCTCCGAAGGTACGTTGTTGGGCTTCAGCCCTCTAAGTTTAAGGGTTACATAACGTATCAGTCATACCTCACTTTTTGAAAAAGGCTATACCTTTGGAGCGCTGAAGCGCAACTACGTACCTTTGAGCGCTGAAGCGCAACTACGTGCCTTTGAGCGCTGAAGCGCAACTACGTGCCTTTGAGCGCTGAAGCGCAACTACGTGCCTTTGAGCGCTGAAGCGCA
>NZ_JAHREU010000077.1:0-3905 GCF_020883145.1 Microcoleus sp. CAWBG27 | reverse complement strand
AGCGCAACTACGTGCCTTTGAGCGCTGAAGCGCAACTACGTGCCTTTGAGCGCTGAAGCGCAACTACGTGCCTTTGAGCGCTGAAGCGCAACTACGTGCCTTTGAGCGCTGAAGCGCAACTACGTACTTAGCGAAATTTGCGTTCAGATTCTTGAATTGGAACATCATTAATGCTGGCTTCACGTCTTTGCATTAATCCATTTTCGGCAAATTCCCACTGTTCGTTTCCATAGGCGCGATACCAGTAGCCTGAATCATCATGCCATTCATACTCGAAGCGGACAGAAATTCGATTATCTGTAAAACTCCACAGTTCTTTCTTTAAACGGTAATCTAATTCTTTTGCCCATTTTCGTGTTAAAAAAGCTTTGATTTGTTCCCGTCCGCTGAAGAATTCCGCGCGGTTTCTCCACTGAGAATCTTCTGTATAAGCTAGGGCTACTCGTTCTGGATCTCGGGTATTCCAGGCATCTTCGGCTGCTTGAACTTTGGCTTTAGCCGTTTCTAGCGTAAAGGGCGGTAGAGGTGGTTTGGTTTCCATAAGCTTTGTTGTTTGTGACTGGAAGGAAGTGCGATCGACTTACGATTGCTGCAAAATAATTCGGATTGCTCTAGTATAGAACTCGAATTGCGATCGATCACAATCCCCAATCTAAAATCGTACTAGGTTCCTACTTTTAATTTCTGCATAGTTTTCTGAAATCTCCACAGCAGAAATGCCAGAAACACCCATTGAGCAAGGATTCCCAATCCCACAAAGGGTATTGTTGTTGGTTTGTCGAATTGCCAAAACCCATAGCCGAATAGCGTCCAAAGTGCGGCGGTTGCAGGATTGCGATCGGGGATGAGTTTCAAATATAGGAGCATTCCGGGAGCAATAAACGACCAAATGCCCAATCCACAAATCGCCCACGCCATTGGATTGCGAAGTTTCGTCGCACAAACTTGTTGCACAAAGGTGGCGTACATTAAAATCGCATTCATTGTACACAGAACTAACAGACTTGTTTCTACAAGTTTTTTAGTGCCGATACCTATCCAAAATAGCCAAGGTACTAACAGCGCACCTACTAGGATTAGATGGATAATAACAGCCACCAACAAAGGGCTTCGATTCGACCAAATTAAGCTTTGCAACCCCGGAGAATCATAGCCTACCCACTCTAATAAAGCTTGACGTTGAGGGCAGATAGCAAGCATTAAAACCAGCAGCACCATAACGGTCAAAACGTACATAAGGATAGCTGCCAAAATGGCGTTCTGCTCATCCACCAAGCTTGTGGGTAGGAAAAAGCCTAAAGCGAGAACTTCTATACCAGCTAAAATGGCATAACTTTGCCGTTTGCCGATCGCAGTCGATCGAGGTTTGTTGAAATTCCGCAACAATATTCGCCACAGCAAAAATGCAGTAGTGCCTAACACCGCTAAACTAAAAGCGTGAGATACCAAACCTATGTTGTTAATCGGAACCAAAAACCACGAAACAACAGGATGTGGGTATCCGAATATTTCTGAATTCGCCAACAGCGGCCGCCATGTGATGTTGATGTTCCAGCCCATGTATAATGGCGCGATCGCGCAACAGGCGATCGCCCCAACTCCAAAGGCTGTTGCCTGTGGTGGGTGCGCCCTTTTCTCTGTTTCACTTGCCAGCCCGCAGAGCATCATCAGGCTGTAGCATATAGCGCATCCAGGTGCGAGCATCAGATAGACGCTGGCAATCAGGGGCAGCGAAACCCCCCCTTGCAAGCCGGCCAAGCAGTGCAGGGGAACCATCAGCCCTAGGAAAAGATACAGCAGTACGGGAACGCCCAGCATTTTACCCAGCAGAATCTGCCACGCCGGACACGGACTCAGGCGAATAAAATTCAGAGTTCCCCGTTTCTGTTCCTGTCCGATGTCGTTGACGATCGAATAACTTCCGAGGGTAAATGTTACGTAGGGCAGCATCCAAGTGATGATTTGCCACAAGTCCAGCCAGCCGTCTGAAAAGAGGCGGGAATTTGGCGAGGCAATCAGCAGTAAAATAATTTGGAAGATGACCGAAAATGAGACCGTTGCAATGACTGTGTGGGGTTTGAGTCTACCGCGAAGTTCCCGCAACAGTTGCGGGTTCCAGTTACCTAAACGATCGATCAAAACTGAGTTTGTCATCGGGGAATAGATAGATAGGATTGTTGACTGTTTCTGTTCGCTTTGCTGTCTGTTCTTGAGGTAATAAATTACCCAGAGATTTTCTCGGACAAATCACCAATTTAACTTTAGTAGTGCGATCGTCCTGCTCGGAAGACGATCGCACGCCCAGTATAACTCCGAGACCATCAGATTTCATATCAATCCTCAGCATCCGGATCGATGCCCATTGCTCGGAGTCGGGAGGCTAACTGGGTGGCTTTTCGCTCTGCTTGTTCGGCTTTTCGCTCTGCTTGTTCGGCCCTTTGGCGTTCTTGCTCGACTCTAGCCCGCTCAATTTCAACTTGTTCGGAGCCAATTAACAGCAAATTACCTTTGTCAACTGTCAACTCAGCTAATATCAAATAAAGCAAGCCAACCACAGCGGAAGCATCAACAGCAAACCGACAGAAGTGAGGGCGATGCTGCTAGCTAACAAATCGCGATCGAGTTCATATATTTCTGCTAAAATCAGCACCGAAAGAGCTGTGGGCGTTCCCGACATCAACACCAAAACCAACCTCGGATCGCCGCTCAATCCGAAAAAACTAGCACCAAATCCGATCAGCACCGGCACAATTACCACTTTTAACAGCGACGGGATTAACGCTAGTTCAAAACTTTGCCATGTTTTAATAGCTCTCAGCCGGATACCAACCAACACCAAAGCACTAGCAATTACCCCCAAAACTGCCCCCTGCAATCCCGATTCTACATTCTCAGGCAAGGGGATATTTCTTGTAAAAAAACCTATGATAAATGCCCAGAGAGCGGGAACTGTTAGCACGTCCCGAAGCTGAATCCACCAGTGATTTTTTCCATCGGAATGCCCGAAATAGCTAGCAAGAAATACACCAAATCCGTAGCTTCCGATCACGTTGTTGGTGACGCTGTACAAGACGGCCCAGTTGTTGTTATCGCTGCTGATGATTGCGGGGGTGATTGCTAATCCGACAAAGCCGGTATTCCCTAACATCGCAGCTAGGATAAAACTGCCTTGGCTCGATCGCGTCAGGGAATTTATATTTAATAGAAATAAATTAACTACAGAATGTTTGCCGTCAAAATATGGCTTTTTGACGTGGCGGGTGCTCAGCCGCCGTAATAATACCCAAGTCAACCAAGCTAAACTCGTACTGACAAATAATACGAATATGGCGATCGCCGGTGTGAATCCGACAGCACCAGAAAAATCGCTCTGACGGGCTAAAACTGCAATTTGCAGCGGTATCCCAATCCAAAACAGAAAGCGGCTCAGCAGTTTAGGAAAATCAACTGGGATGTATTGAAATACCAGCAGTCCCAAGCCAGTCCAGATCACTAGAGGCGTATAAGCGTGAAATAATGTCTCAATCATAAAAACTTAACTTGACAATTTGAAATCCCTCTACTTAATAATAGTAAAGCTAAAAATCCTTGTAGAATTTACTTTTTTTTTACCAACTTGTATTCAAATAGTCTTGTTTTTTTTCAGCTAATGTGCAGGGCGATATGGGCGATCGTATTGAACCGCCATATATTATCTCATCTACTACGGTTTTTTTTGAATTATTTAACCACAGAGAACGCAGAGAACACAGAGAAGGAGAAGAGAGAGGAATAAGTAATAATGTGCAGGGCGATATGGGCGATCGTATTGAACCGCCATATATTATCTCATCTACTACGGTTTTTTTTGAATTATTTAACCACAGAGAACGCAGAGAACACAGAGAAGGAGAAGAGAGAGGAAT
>NZ_JAHREU010000076.1:0-34375 GCF_020883145.1 Microcoleus sp. CAWBG27 | reverse complement strand
AGTCCGCCACCGGAAAGCGGACTGAAGTCCGCACTACGAACAAAAACGGTTTGTAGTGCGGACTTTAGTCCGCCACCGGAAAGCGGACTGAAGTCCGCACTACGAACAAAAACGGTTTGTAGTGCGGTTTGTAGTGCGGACTTTAGTCCGCCACCGGAAAGCGGACTGAAGTCCGCACTACGAACAAAAACGGTTTGTAGTGCGGACTTTAGTCCGCCACCGGAAAGCGGACTGAAGTCCGCACTACGAACAAAAATCGAAAATCGAATAATCTATCTAGATTGACAAGGCCAGGCTAGAACCCTGAGCAGTTTTGGTTACTTCAATCCTGGCTTGAAAAGCTTCTTTAAGGTGCGGCATATGGGTAACGGTGAGGATGCAGGCGAAGTCAGAGGCGATCGCATTAATGGCAGCAATTAGGCGATCGCACCCCTCCGCATCCTGAGTCCCAAACCCCTCATCAATAATCAACATTTGCAAAGCCGTACCCGCCCGCTGAGACAGCAATCTCGCCAGCGCCAGCCGAATCGCAAAGTTAATCCGAAAAGCTTCGCCACCCGAGTAAGTTTCATAGGGACGAGTACCGCGAGCATCAGCAATGAGAATGTCTAAAGTGTCAATCAATTTAGTAGCTTTTTTAGAAGCCGCCGCCCGCTGAGTAATAAATTGTACGTGCAACTGATTGGCGCTCAATCTCGACAATATCTGATTAGTTTCAGCTTCCAATTGAGGCAAAACATTTTCAATCATTAAAGCTTGAATCCCGTTCTTGCCAAAGGCTTGACCCAACTCTTGATAAACTTTGTATTGGCGTTTAGCAACCTGAATTTGCTCTTTTTGAGCGACAAGGTGAACTTGCAAAGCTTCCAGATTTTGCTGCTGTTGTTGGAGGCGTCCGAGATTTCCCAAATGTTGGTCTAGCTGCTGGCGGCGGCGGCTCATTTGTTGTTCGATCGCACTTATTTGAGTAGTCGGATCGGGATGTTCTTGCAACTGCTGGTTCATCGCGGCTGTTTGAGCGGTGACAGCTTGCAAATCGCGATCGCGCACGGCGATCGAACTGGCGATTTCATTAACCCGCTGCTGCACTTGCGGGAATTGCTGAGTTGCCGATCGCAATTTTTCAGCACGGGCGATCCAAAATTGCGTTTTACGCATTTCGCTACGGACGTGTTCGTGCTGTTCCAAGTTATAGCCAACTTCCGCGATATATCTATTTAAAGACAGAATTTGCTGCTGAATTTCCGAGCTATTTTTTTGCTGTTCAAACTGTTGCTGTACGGCGGCTAATTGAGCCTGCAAATCCGGGCGGCGGCTGTTAATTTTATTAAGTTTCTGCTGAGCGTCTTTGATTTGAGCTTGCTTAATTTCCGCCCAGCGCAAACGCTTTT
This sequence comes from Microcoleus sp. CAWBG27, assembly GCF_020883145.1. Lineage (NCBI taxonomy): Bacteria > Bacillati > Cyanobacteriota > Cyanophyceae > Oscillatoriales > Microcoleaceae > Microcoleus > Microcoleus sp. CAWBG27. Next base: position 32,984 of record NZ_JAHREU010000076.1, on the reverse strand, counting down.
CATCGCTGCGGGCGAGGGAGTGACTGCGATCGCTATAATTGAGCTGTTGCAGTTGCTGTTCAATTTGCTGAAGTTCCCTCAAATCATCAGATCCATACTCGCCAGTACGCAACAACCGCTCGATTTGGGCAGCATCTTGACGCATACTTTGCAGTCGAGTTTCATCTTGGCCCAGGCCATCCAATTGAGCTTGCAAATGGCTGCGGCGTTCCCGCAATTCTTGGTAAGGTGCTAATTCCTGTTCTAGTTCGCGGTATTCGTGTCTGAGGACTTGAATTTCGCGCTCGGAAACTGCTAACTGTTCGCGAACAACCCACAGTTGATTCCAGATTTCCTGCTGTTGGGAGTGGTGTTTGGTGACTACCAAATTCCAGTAGTGTTCGTCTAAAGGTCGATCGCACAAAGGACAATTCCCAAAATTTGCATCCCGCACAATCAAAGGCGAATTAACTTCCTGACTTTCGGCAAACTGGGCAGCTTTACCTTCCCCCGCGCTGGTTTCTGCTTCATTTTTCCGCAACAGTTGCAGTTTTTGGTCAATTTCGGCGAGTCGGGTTTGATAGTCGCGGCTTTTAGCTTGCAGATTTTCTAGAAAGCTGTGCCTTTCTTGGCCTTTTTCGCGGACTCGTTCCTGATAAACTCGCTTGTTTTCCAACTGGACAATTTGATGGGCGATGGCCGAGATTTCCTGCTGCAATTGTGGCTGTCGATGCTTTTGCTGAACTTGCACCTGTCGGTTGATTTCGGCTAAGCGGGCGGTTAAACCGGCATGGGCGCGATCGAGCTTAGTTTGTGCCTGCTGCTGCTGTTGGAGTAGCGGCGAAACTTGCAATTGCAGTTGTTCTAGTTCGTTAAGGCGCGATCGGGCTGCTTGCAACTGTGCGAGTCCTTTGTCAACCTCCGGCTGCTGCTTGAGAACATCTAAAACATCTTTTTCATCTTGTTCTAAGACATCTAATTGAGCTTGCAACTGCTGAATTTTGTTTTGCAAAAGGCTCAATTCTTGCCGTTGCTGTTCTTGCAAGTTTTGGCGCTGATTTTGCGCTTGTTGGTGAGCTTTGAATTTTCCAGCCTGCGTCTCTTCTGTGGCTTGTAAACTCTGAAAATAGGCAATTCCTGCTGTTATTTCATTTTCTTGGGCGAGCAGGGCTTGCAGCTCGTGTTGCTGCTGCTTGGCGGCTGCGAGTTCTTGCTGCAAGCGGCGGCATTCTTGAGAGATATTGTAGTGTTGTTGCTGGTGGCCGGCGAGGAGTTTTTGCCAAGTTTGGCGGTTGTGGTGCTGGAGTTGCAGTTGCTGCAAACTTGCTGTATCGGCTTGCTGCTGCTGTTGAAGCAAATCGGTTGCTTGCTGCAATTGAATTTGTTCGGATGCGATCGCTTGACTTTGTTGCAGTTGCTCTTGGGTTGTCTGCAAGCCGTGTTTGAGGACTTCGACTTTGGCTTTAAAATCTCTGGCTTTTTCCTTGGCTTGTTCGGATAAAGTGTCGTATCGATCGAGCTTGAGGAGGTTGGCTAAAACTTGCTTGCGCTCGATCGGCTTTTTGAGCATAAACTCATCAGCACGCCCCTGCCGCAAATAGGCCGAGTTAATAAAAGTATCGTAATCTAGCTTGATATGTTCGAGAATTTTCTGCTGAGTATTTCTCAGCCCCTTGTCAGTGAGAGTCCGAAAACTCAGTCCATCCTGAGTTGCAGCAGAATTCAAGCTAACTTGAAATTCCAAACTTCCCGATTGTCCGCGCCGGCGGTTGCGAATCACCCGGTAGATTTGGCCGCCCGTGGAGAAAGTGAAATCAACTCGGACATCAATTTCGCCGATATGGATGATATCGTCTTCTGTATCGCTGCGACAACTGCCCCACAGCGACCAGGCGATCGCCTCTAGGAGAGAAGATTTACCAGCACCGTTAGGCCCGCAAATGCAAGCAGTGTGCAAGCCGCGAAAGTCTAAAGCAGCTTCGCGATAGCTGAGAAAATTTTTGAGTGTAAGTTGTATCGGAATCATTTAGGCCATCGCGCCAGACAATCTATCTATAAATAACACTATTTGTGTGCTGTTGGCTAGTTATTCAATCCAGATCCAAAACAATTGTGAGTGCATCTGCAATTTCTTCCATAAATGTCTCCGAAAGGCTTCCGAGTTGTCGGACAAATCTTTGTTGGGAAACGGAACGGACTTGAAAAGTGTCGGCGGCTGAGACTTTAATCAAGCCATTTTCGCCGCTTGGTTCTAGTCGAACCATCCAATTTCTCTCTGCATATCGGTCTTTCCAGTCAGTGATGGGGACAATAACTTCAAGCAGTAAAATTCCCACCGTCTCATCGCTGACAATAACTGCGGGACGGGTTTTGCCGATTTCTGCGCCAACAGTAGGCTCAAGTGTAACCAGCCAGATTTCGCCTCTACGCATTAGTTTTTATCCCAGCGTTTAGGTATTCTTCCTCGGATTCAAAATATGGTTCGCTGTCTGGCGACCACAAATCATGTAAAGCACCTCCCGGCATATAATCCTTGACGGCTGCTTCTGCTGCGGCTCTGAGTCTGAGCTTTCTCTCAGCTTTGCGCTGGGCTTTTTGTTCTATTTCTTCACGCATCATCCGCGAAGCTGTTTCGATGATTTCTAGGCGTTCTTCTGGTGTCAGATTTTTGAGTGCTGCTAAGATTTCTGTTTTGGTCATGATTTTTTCGGGTGTTTGGTGAAAAACTACGATCCAACCATCATTATATCTTTCAGGAAAATCCATTTCGGCGATCGCACTTCAATTTTTACCTCATCCTCCGAATTTCCGTGTCCTCCCAATAGCTTTTTCTTGTAAGGGCGATCGACTTTACGGATAGTTGTTGGGATTTTAAACGATCAAATCCTCACTTGTTGCTGATTGAGGATTTTATTGAAAATTTCCTGCGACCTAGGATTCTACTTTTTACCAGAAAGAATTGATTGAAAGCCGGAACACTTTGAGGGAGAAATTAAAATCCGACTATTCATTACTCCAATCCTCTGACTTAAGGGTAGAGTTCGCTATCAAACTGTCAACTGTCAACTGTCAACTGTCAACTGTTGAACAAGGCTAGTTTATCTCTTACACAACTAAGTGTCCTCCAAATTGCCATGTCCTCCGATGGTAGGCAAACGATATTGCCGTGTCCTCTAAATTGCGATATCCTCGATTGCTTGAGATTTTCTACCATCAAAAAAGGTTGACTGTATTCCTACAGCCAACCCCGCGCTCATTTAATTGTCCTGCGTTTGCTCAAACAGCAAAACTATCTGGCAATATTCGGGAACGTATAGCCAACACCTAGTAACAATCCCACGTCAGTTCCGTCGAGAAAACCAATATTCAGTCCTGCTGTGGCTGTAAAATTGCTCGACAGTGGCACATCTATACCTCCCGAAATCAGGAAGCCAAAATTACCGTCATCGCCGGTAGAAAATGCTACGCCAGCACCTAAATAAGGAGCAGCCGTAATCACAAAATCATCGCTGACTTCGACGGCCTCTTTAGATACAAAATCGTAGGTGACTGGAACTAGAACAGTTACATTGTCGCGGAACAAAACACTCGGTCTCACCGAGAAATTGTTCGTCAAACCAATTTTGCTAAGAATCGCAAAAGAAGTGTCGCCTAGGGCTGAATCTCCGCCAAAACCGATGTTACCGCCAATACCAATGTAGCTGGGCCCTGAACGGGTAGCTCTGCCCGGTCTGACGGTTGTACCGCCCGGTTGAGCCAATATCTGAGGTTTGTCTGAGGCTGTTGCCGGTTTCTGGGCAACTTTCGGTTGGTTCGTCAGGGCTGAGGCGGAAGTGCTGACAGGGTTGCTCAACACTTCTTGTGTTGTTTTGACTTCTTTTTCTTCCTTTGATGCTGTCAGTTCCGAATTAGGTCGATCGGCAATAATTGAGGTAGGTCGATCGATCTTTTCGGCAACAATCTGGGATTTTTGCGGAGTTTCAACGCTATTCTCAGCAATTTTAGCTGTTTCTGCGGATTTTTCGGTTTCAGCAGCAATGGATGTAGGTGTATTTTGCTCAGTTGCTGGGACAGCAACTTGTGATGTTGCTGCTGTGGATTCTGCTGGTGCTGTCGCAGATGCTTCCGAGTTGGCTGCCGGTGCGGAGGCTGCTGGCTCTGCTGCTGGTGTTAGTTCGATCGAACTGATAGAATCAATTTTTGTATTGCTAGCTGTTGTTTCCGCATCAGCTTTCACTGCTGAAGTTGCCGCAGGCTCAGAAATTTGGTCAATATTTTGAGCTGTCGCATTTGCGGTTGTAGCGATATCGGGCAAGTTGCCAGTTTCAGCTTTCGCTGACATGGTACTGCAACAAACTGCTAAAGCTGCAAGATTTATTAACGCAAAAGTAGACTTGGAAAATAGACTATTCATAAGACACTCCTCAATGAATGGTGTGTTAAAAGTGTAAGTGTTTGAGGGCTCTAGTCGAGACCTTTGCTGAAAAATGACACAATTATGAGTTGTGTTGTTCCTAGATTGCCACTTAACGCTTGAGGAGTCAACTCTCTCTGCTGATTAGATTCAAGAACCGAAGGCTAGTCGATCGACTAATTTTAATTTACAGTTCGAGCCGCTAAAAATCAATCCTAGGGGAGAGTTCACTCTTGATGGTGCTTATACCACTTTTGCTCGAAAAAAGCAACTGCAAACAACCTCGAAACCACGAGCTTCATCAGTCAGTCGATTTTAATTTGAGATTTGAGATTTGAGATTTTTAGATTTACTTGCACGATTGAATTTGGGAGCTGGAAGTCGATCGGGGGCGCAGAGCATTCTACAATGCTGTACGCGAGCTCGCTGCACCCGCCGCCACAGTGGAAAAATCCGCCTGCGTGAGGGCGCCCCGGCTCGAAACGAAGATAAAGCAAGGTTTGACAACTGTTTAGGGAACTCGGGGGTCTAAATTGGGGCAGTTGGGTGAGGGCGATGGCGTCCCGCCCCGCAAGCTACGGCTCCTGCACAGTTCCGGACAAGTCATGTAGAATATCATTGATCCTACAAACAGTCGTAGCTCGATCGTGTCAAAATTATTAAACATTATTAATGATTGTGGAAAATTCAATGTCTTAGTAAAGTTTAGACTTAGCTTTCGCTCAGTGTTATAAAACTTCATTAAGTTTCTAAGCAAGAGTAAGCAATGGTAGTATCATCTAGTCAGAAAGTCAACAAGTGAGAATTATTGCGAGCGTTAAAAAATGGAGAGTCTAAATGCAACTAGCAGAGAGGCATATCATTAAATCCACCGAACACCGTTTTATTGAAATAGATGTACTAGCCTTTAAATCCAAAAATTTGTATAATGCTGCTAACTATATTATCCGTCAGAGTTTTGTCTACGGATGGGGTTATATCAATTACAACGAAATGAACCGTTTGATGAAATCTCATCAAGCATAAAAAGAATTACCAGCCAAGGTAAGTCAACAAATATTAATGATATTAGACAAAAATTGGAAGTCTTTTTTGAAGCAGTCAAAGCTTACAAAAATAACCCCACTAGATTCAGCGGCCGCCCGAAATTACCAAAGTACAAAGATAAAGTCAAGGGTCGGAATATTCTAGTTTATACGATTCAAGCCATTAGTAGCAAGCAACTAAAGAAAGGAATTATCAAGCTGTCCGGTACTAATATTTTAATTAAAACCGGGGTCAAACCAGAGCAAATTTGTCAAATTAGATTAGTGCCAAAATGTGATTCCTGTGTAATTGAGGTAATTTACAATGCCTGTACCCAGCCGGAGTCCACCGTCGAAAACCAGAAAGAATTAGTAGCTAGTATAGATTTAGGATTGAATAACTTAGTCGCGCTAACTTCAAATCAGCCGGGATTTGTCCCATTACTGATTAACGGGCGACCACTGAAATCAATTAATCAATTCTACAACAAGCGCAAGGCACAACTGCAATCTCAATTAAAAGGAAACCGCCAAACTTCATCACGGATTCAACGCCTGACTCGTTGCCGCCATCAAAAAGTTGATAATTACTTGCACCACACGAGTCGGCAGATTATCAATCTGCTGGCATCACAAGAGATTATGACGCTAGTAATTGGTAAAAACTTACAAGGTCAAAACGAGATTAATATAGGCAAAAAAACAATCAAAACTTTGTCAGCATTCCTCATGCTCGGCTAATTGAAATGTTGAAATACAAAGCTGAATTGGTCGGAATAAAGGTAATAGAGCAAGAGGAATCCTAGTGCGATTCGTTGAAACGTGAATCACGGTAATCAGTCCGTACATAACGTTTCCAGCCACAAGGCTGAACTCTCGGTCTGATAAGGGTGCAAGTCCCTTCTGCCAGACTCAGGTATGACTCCCTATCTGCCCACACCGACCAAGCTCGATTCTTGGAGAGTGAAGCTCTTAACAGGACGCAACCAGACATCTAATGTGAGGTGACACTGGCGTTAATGGGGAGTTCCAACGGTGAAATAGAGCCTAGAAAAGTAACTTACCTCTGAGCGGGACACAGACCATTAATTCCGACTTCACTGGAGTTTATTCCCGCCGAATAATAGGATGATATCGGCAAGAGTCCAGGGAATCCAGTAGTTAAAGTGGCTCCACCTAAAGGAACAATCAATCTAACCTAGGGCAATACTTCGGACAGTTTTTAAGCCGCGAGAGTACCATAGGATAGGACTGATGGAAGGTTAGGGTGATTTAAAATTATAGCCTTTCTCAAAAAGATGAGGTATAACAGACAGTTTGCAAAACCAGTAAACTCAGAGGGCTCGCATCCCAACAACGTCCGCGAATCTTTCTGATAACCGCTATAAATTCCGGTCTAAATCTAACTTATCAATAAAGGTGTAAAGTATATGCCTATTGAATTCACGGCGTTTATAAGAGGTCATGGAAAACACGAATGTCTCGGGCGATGAATGACTATTATAAGCTTCATATTTGGCTAAATTCAGAGCAATTAGACTGGCATTAAAATGAAAATCAAGACATTGACCACTACGAGATTGACCAGAGGATAAGCCTGTAAATTGTTTGGCATCACGAAAAATAAACTCAATCTGAAAACGAGCCTGATAATACTCAAGTATTTGTTCACCTGTTAGCTCGATATCAGTGCTGAATAATAAAATATTTTTGATTTTACCATTGGGTTGAACTTCTGAAAGACAAGCTAAACGTATTTTACATTTTAAAGAAACACTCCATACTACTAATGAATAAAGCTTATAGCGTTTCTCAGAAAGATGAGGTATGCCGAGGTATGCTGCAACCCTTATAGTATCAAGCTTTTCTTGGCAAAATGGACACCTCACTTTTTAGAGAAAGGCTATAACTCCTGGCTTAGTTCTCTTGATAAAGGTTAAATCTTTTAAATTGTTACAATCTACTTTTCCATCATATTTGCGAGGAGCACATATTTTATTTTTTTCACCTGTATAGAGGTATTTTAAGGTTAGCATCTGACCGTAATTTACTAATCAAATTCAAATTTGAATCTCGTACAGCATCCCAGAATTTAGCGCGACAATAATAACCGTCTGCCACCAAATAACGTATAGATTTTGGCGATAAAAAACGAGTTTCTTTTAAATGTTGAGCATACTCGTCAACTCTTGTTATCTCAGGCGTTGAGCTTTGAGCAGTTTTCTTTTTAGTAGTTTTTTTTGACTTTTTTTTCGTTTGAGCCGTCAGGGGATTTTTGGGTAGTTCTGTGGGAGGACGCCTGGGTATTTGTTGTACGCTCACACTATAAGACAAATGAGTTTCGACTTCGACCACAGAAATTACAGAAATTTCTAATCCCTCTTCTGGTCTGCCAGCTACACCATTATAAAAGCTAGCTTTCCCTTCAGTTTTTTTGCCACTTTTTTCAATAAATAAACAATCGATTACAGCAATAATAGTTTGCCCAGATTCCAAGGCTTTATTGATAAAGTATTTATTAAATTCTGCGAAGTCAAAATCTTTCAAAAAATGACGGCGATAAGTTTTTTCATTCAATGAACTGTAACGGCTCAGATTGGTAAAGTTCACCTTGCCATAAACAAGCAATATGGTAGAAAACAAGGTCACCATAAACTTTTTTTGGGATTGACTAATCCCTGACATTTGTTGTAAAATAGATTCTAGAATATTCATCAGGCATTTTTTTAAGTTCGTGTGTTTTTTGAGCTTAACGTAAAAAGTGCCTTTTTTTTGGATTTTCGGTGAAAATCCCAGAGACTTTTTGTCTCTGCTCGCTTGTGCGTCCCCGTTCCAAAACTGTCCGAAGTATTGCTGTATTCACAAGGTTAGTATTCAATTGCCTCTCGGTTCTTTCATAAATTGGAGTACATCGGGAGCTAAAAATGACATCAACAGTCTTAGGTATAGACATCAGTAAAAGAGACTTTCACGTCTCATTACTGAAAGAAAGTCGTGCAACTAAACCCAAAAAGTTCACTAACAATATTCAAGGATTTGAGAGTTTACATAACTGGCTCAAACAACAAAGTGTTGTCGAACTCCATGCTTGTATGGAAGCTACTAGCAATTAGGTCGAAGCCTTAGCCGAATTCCTCTATGGGGCAGGCTTTCAGGTTAGTATCGTCAATCCGGCTCGTATTAAAGGATTTGCCAAAAGCGAACTTCTGAGAACTAAAACTGACTCCGTAGATGCGGCACTGATTGCTCGTTTTTGTGCGGCGATGAAACCGTCTTTGTGGACACCAACTGCACCGGAAGTCAAAGAATTACAAGCTTTGTTGCGACGGCTGGAATCCGTGATTGAAATGGCTACTCAAGAGCAGAACCGTTTGGAAACAGCTACGCCAACTGTTGCTGGTCTTACCCTGGCACATTTGGAGTACCTAAAAGAGCAACAAAAACTGATTAAAAAACTGATTAGTGACCATTTTGACCAACATCCACATTTAAAACAACAGCGTGACCTCTTGACCTCAATTCCCGGAATTGGTGAACAAACAGCATCCGTATTGTTAGCTGAAATTCGTGATGTTTCCGATTACAACAATGCCCGTCAATTAGCGGCTTATGCGGGTTTAACACCTTGTGAGCGCAGTTCAGCGACGGAGGTTAAAGGCAAAACTCGTTTGTCTTGTACCGGCAATGTCCGACTGCGAAAGGCGTTGTATTTGCCTGCGGTAGTGGCGATGCGTCACAATCCGTTACTTAAGGCGATGAGTGACCGATTATTGGGTCGTGGCAAGGTCAAAATGCAGGTGATTGGTGCTTTGATGCGGAAGTTGGTGCATTTGGCTTTTGGTATTTTAAAGTCCCAAAAGCCTTTCGACCCCAATTATTTACTTGCTACCTCTTGACAGGTCAAGACAGTATCTACAATCTTTTGTATTGCTTGTTGGGCGGGGGCGGGTTTATGAAATTCTCGATTAACCTTGCAAAACTTCAATTAAAGCCTCGCCCATCGCCCGACAACCGACCAGTTTCATGCCTTCCGACATGATATCACCAGTGCGATAACCTCGATCCAAAACTGCCACAACTGCTTGCTCAATTTTATCAGCAGCTTCGGGCTGATTTAAGGCGTAGCGCAACATCATTGCAGCGCTTAAAACTTGAGCAATGGGATTAGCTTTATCTTGTCCGGCGATATCCGGGGCGGAACCGTGTACTGGTTCAAAAACTCCCGGGCCGCTTGCACCCAAACTCGCAGAAGGCAACATTCCAATGCTACCAGTTAGCATCGCCGCCGCATCCGAAAGAATGTCGCCGAATAAGTTACCCGTGACAATTGTATCGAACTGTTTCGGCCAGCGAATTAACTGCATGGCTGCGTTGTCAACATAAAGGTGAGAAAGTTCCACATCGGGGTATTCTGAAGAAAGGGCAATTATACGATCGCGCCACAGTTGCGAAACATCCAAAACATTCGCCTTGTCAACCGAACACAGCCTTTTTCCGCGCTTCCGGGCGGTCTCAAAAGCCACGCGGCCGATGCGGTCAATTTCTGACTCGGTGTAAGCCATCGTATTCACACCGCGTTTTTCCCCGGTTTCTGTCTCAAAAATGCCTTTCGGTTTGCCGAAATAAATGCCGCCAGTCAGTTCGCGGATCACCATAATATCCACACCTTCGACAACTTCTTTTTTTAAAGAAGAAGCATCAACCAACTGCGGTAAAATAGTCGCAGGACGCAAATTTGCAAACAATCCCAATCCGGCGCGCAGTCCTAACAATCCAGTTTCCGGACGCTGTTCGCGGGGCAAATTATCCCACTTGTAACCGCCGATAGCTGCTAATAATATCGCATCGCTGTTGCGGCACTTTTCCAAAGTTTCTTCCGGTAGCGGATTGCCTGTGGCGTCAATAGCAGCGCCGCCCATTAATGCTTCTTGAAATTCAAAGCCGATGTCCAATTGTTTGCCGACAAGTTTCAGGACATCTACCGCTACAGCGATAATTTCAGGGCCGATGCCGTCTCCCGGTAAAAGAGTGATGCGGTAGTTTTGAGTCATATCAATTTAGGAGTTTTGATTTGAGATTGGTGGTGATGGGAAATTCTTTGTACAAAGTAGGTGAAGGTATATTGCTTGTCCGCCAGATATATTTTTGGCGTTTATTTAGCTCAATCAGTGTTAACTTAAGCTCAAACAAATTTTCAATCAGATTCAGCTTTTAGTTGAGACTGATACTTTATACCAATTTTTTATGAGGCTGCTCTCGAATTCGGATCCCCCCTAACCCCCCTTGATAAGGGGGGGACAAGATTCTTCTCAAAGTCCCCCGACTATTCGGGGGATTTAGGGGGATCGAGATATGTGGAACTTCACATTAAATTGGTATTACGTCCATCTACTAAGGTGAGAAATTCTTGCCAGCCTATAATTGTATCAGCACAAGAGGGCGGGCTTTGCCTCGCTCAACTGGTTTATTTCATAGATTCTTCGCTAAACCCGCCCCTGCCAGTATTTGTTTGCTATGTCTTCTTCTTCTCTCTTCCTTCGCGTCCTAGCGCTGACGCGCGGCTTCGCCTAAAGCGTCTTCGCGGTTCAATAATTTCAGATTCAGAAACCCAGTGTCTAGCTGTCATATTTTTTTCGATCGCACTTCGGCGCTGACATTGAAATAAAATAACAAAAGTTCGATCGCACGCACGTACAAAAAATCGGCAAGGAGTCGCACCAGTGACAGACGGCGAAGGCAGACAAACATCAGTACAGATTGACAATCGGGACTATTCATGGCCGTTTTGGCCAATTGTCCCCATCTATCCCTACAGTAAGCGGCGGACAATCCGCAAGGAAATAGTCAAGGACAAAATCTGGACTTTTGACCAATTACAAGGCATTTTCTACGTAATTGTGCCGATTCGGATGACAGTCATCAAACTCGAATCCGAAGGCCTTCTCGTCTACGCCCCCGTCGCGCCGACTCCAGAGTGCATCCGCTTGGTAAACGAGTTAGTCGCAGAACATGGCGAGGTTAAGTATATCCTGCTGACAACGGTTTCGGGCATCGAACACAAGGTATTTGTCGGCCCCTTTGCGAGGTGTTTTCCCGAAGCGCAGGTGTTTGTCACTCCCAAGCAATGGAGTTTTCCGCTAAATTTGCCGCTGAGTTGGTTGGGTTTGCCCGGTAAACGCACCTCTGTACTGCCTTTTGATAGCAGCAACACGCCCCTTGCAGATGAATTTGATTGGGCAATCCTCGGCCCGCTGAACCTCGGTTTAGGCTTTTTTGCGGAAGTTGCGTTATTTCACAGGCGATCGCGCACGCTAATGTTAACAGATTCCGTGGTTTCGATTCCCGAAAACCCGCCCGCGATTCTCCAACTCGACTCGTACCCGCTGCTATTTCACGCCAAAGACACCGCTTTGGATGTGGTGGCAGACACCCAGGAAAATCGATGCAAAGGGTGGCAGAGAATCGCCTTATTTGCGATGTATTTTCGCCCTAGCGTGTTGGATGTGCCGCCGTGGTCGGGGGTGTTAGCCAGCGCCCTGAAAGCGCCAGAGCGATCGAGAAAAGCTTATTTTGGATTGTATCCGTTTAAGTGGCAAACTGATTGGGTGCGATCGTTCGAGGCTTTGCGCGGAGGAGGGCGGTTGTTGGTGGCGCCGGTGTTGCAGACTCTGATTCTCAACCGCGCGCCGAGGGAAACTCTCGATTGGGTGGATAAAGTCGCGAGTTGGGACTTCGATCTGATTGTACCTTGTCACTTCGATCGCGCGATCGACTGCAAGCCCCGGGAATTTCGCCAAGCATTCTCATTTCTGGAAAAACACTCGGTTGTTAATTCTTTACCGGAAGATGATTTTAAATTGCTGAGGGATATTGATGCTGGTTTGAATAAAACTGGTTTAGTTCCGCCTGCAAAAGAGAAGGTTTAATCTGAAATTTTCGACAATTCTGAATAAGCTGTTTGAACACAGGCAAAATGCCTGTACCACTCAAAAATTCAACTATTATGGAACGGGCATCTTGCCCGTTCCGGCTAGAAGCCCATCGCCAAGAAAAAATCCTTAACAATTACTGGAAATTTATTCATTTATTTCATTAAATCATTAATCAACTCATCCACCTTCAAAAGTTCTTGAATAATTTGCTCTACCCTCTCCAATTCATTTATGGGATTTAGAACTCTAATAGTTGTTGGGGATGTAGCTGAAGTATGGACTGCAACACCTCTGTCTTCCCCAAAGGTATTCATAGTAGCCAGCCAAAAAATATTTAGATTCTCGGGATTGATTCCTATTGGCAAAAGCAACGACAGAATATTAGCTTCTTTTATTCCATGATTCTGGTCAATGATTCGCTTAAAACTATTAATAGCTAAATCTATCTTTTTGTTGATTTTGATTTTCTCATCCGGTATTTTTTTAGCTGGCTTTGTTGGACTTAGTGTATCTGGTGGTAATTCCATCATTTGACCGGAAAAGGCAAGCAAACATATCAAAGTACAGCAAGTCTTACCCTGACTGTCCCAATTGTTTTTAGCATTAAGGGCTGCTTCCCAAACTCTATCCTCTAGATAAGCTTCTATTTCGGCATGAGCTAAAACTCTGTAGGCAAGAGTTAAAGCTAACTGTCTGGGGGAATAAAAATGTCCGGGCTTAATCTTAGGAATGAATTGTTTTTTTAACCTATTCAACTCCTTAGTTAGAGTACGAAATCTGACGGATTTTGGCATACTGCTTAAGAACTTACCACAACCCGTTAAAGATAATGCGGTTATCTGCGAGTTCGGGGACATAAAACTCTAAATTTAAAACCTTTCGCAAAGTTTTGCCCCACAGTGAGAGACGAGTATGAGTTTCGCGAATGCTAGTTGTTCTTTTCTCAACAGCGTCTCTGAATTCGCTATTAGGGGACGAACATAACTCTTTAAAAGCATTTTCTACTCGCTCCTTATTATTCTTAGCAGCTTGTCCTATCTCGGGATAGGAAAAATAAAAAACCATTACATCTAAAATAGCTCGATTCATTTTTTTGCGGTAAGTATTAGAAGTGTTAGACCATACGCGAAATATATTTTCTTCTCCAAATATTGCAATGGTTGTTTGCACCGCGTTCTCAAATTCGCTAACTGTATCTTCGATCTCGATTTTTTGTTCGTCCCAATCATTGTTGAGTTTTTCGCAGGTCATGTCCAGGAATTTTTTAAGATTCCCGCGATAATCGGATAAAAAATAATAGAAGGCTACATACCGCAGCAACAATTCGACATCGCGCATCCGAGGATCGGGATTTTTTGATTTAAGTATTGTTCTTAAAGCCTGATTTTTAATTGATGCGTCGTCTAAAAAATTGACAAAATCTCCGGGATGCAATGCTTGCCTCAATTCTTGCGGAGATAGCGGAGTATTCTCTAAATTCAGGCGTAAAAAAACTTTGTATAGTAAACTTTCTGTACGCCAGTTTCTAATCAATGTAGTCCGAATAGTTTGAGTGTCGAGTACATTAAGTACGGGACTCAACACAACATCGTTTTTTATATCCTTATAGGTATAACCATTGAGATCGGGTCTAAATTCTAAGTTTGCCAAAGCAAAACTATCATTAGGAGTTTCGCTCATTCCATAAAATTGCAGGATGGCTAGCAAGCGTTGCTTGCCATCAAGAACTATAAAATTTCCGCGACTCTTTTCAGGAGAAGCTAAAACTATTTCTGGAATGGGAAATCCTAGAAAAATTGATTCGATAAACCTACTTTTGCGAGTTATATCCCAAGCATCTCGTCTTTGAAATCTTGGATTGAGTTGAATGTTTTCCCGCATAATTAGATCGAGGATGCTGGTTGTTGTCCAATCAGTGCTACCTACAATGATTTCTGAAATTTCTTTTAATATCGATTGTGGCTTTTCATTAGATTCCAGCTCATCATCTAAATATTCATCTTCTTTATCAAAGATTACTTCTTCTGGTTTTTCCAAGAGTTTTTGTTTGGGCATGACTGTACTCTACTCGTGAGTTTAATTTGGATAGACTATCTATTACCTAAGTATAGCAGAAGTCACAAGACTGAAGTTGACTCTTGACCGAGAGCGAGAGAGTTTTCTTCCCAAAAAATCAATTTTGAAGCTTCCACAGCGTATTAAACTATTGTCTATTGGTGCGTCGCTGTTAGATTTTTTATTTTTATTTGGGGATGAGGGATAGCGACCCACCCTACGAATACTGAGGACTGAAGTCCTCACTACAAACCTGACTGCACTAAATCACGATTTTTTCAATTTAAACTCATCAAACTTCACCACTTCCGAGTCTGGTTTCCGCGTATCAAAATAATAGCTACTAACCGTAGCACTCCCCGTGTCAAACACACTAAAAGCCGTAATATCATTACTATCAATATACGGCAATGCTAGCCCATCTTTCCCCAATAAAGGTGCAACTGTTGGCATCACAGGTTCCAATCCGTTCGGATCTCCAATCGCGCTGTAATCCTCCCGATATCCAGGCGGCACAAATCGGCGCCTTCTCCCCGCAAACGCACCGTAACTGTTACCCACATTAGAAGTCTCTAAAAAGTGCATTCCGCTGGTACTCACAAACCGATTCCACAAATGCGAATGTCCGTACAAAACCAACTGCACGCCCGCCGTTTCTAGCAGCGGCATCACATCCCGAATCAGATAATCTTGCTGTTTCGGATATTCGTAACGCACCATCTTAATCTCGCCGTCCAAAGTGCGATCGACTATTTGCACTGGGTCAGTATAAGCAGGTACAATATTGTCACCCAGAGAATGCGGTGGATGGTGAAACATCACAATTTTATATTTAGCTTGCTGAAATTCCGCACTATATAACTCTTGTTCTAGCCAAGAATATTGAGCGCTGCCTTTGACAATTGGCTCAAAAATATGCTGTCCGTATCCCCATTTTTCGGGACGATCAAAATCTTCGTCCCGTTCCCGATACCTGCCTCTCGCCCCTTGATCTAAATTAGGAGTCCGCCAGATATTCGTAACATACAAGGTCACTAACCGCACGTCCCCAAACGTCACAGCATAATAATTTTTCTCACTTGGCAAACTAAAAATTTCGTTGTACGTATCACTATTAAAACTATTGTTTTTCAACAAAACATCTTGGTCTTTCATCCCATTTTTTTGAGTGAGGTATGGATATATTTTTTCCACAGCAGCGCGGGGTAAAGGGTCATTAAACTGGTCGTTGAGACTGGTGCTATTTGAAAACCTACCCATAATCTCATGGTTCCCAATCGTCGGAAATATGGGCGCGTGTTGGATCAGTTCGCCACCGCTGTACACTGTTTTGATGCCATTTTTGTCGATTTCCGAGAAGGCGCGGCCTTGTAAACCGGGGAAAAAAGCGCGGCCTCGGTCGTCGTCGAACCATTCGGAAGCGCGATCGGGTATATTAATTAAATCACCAGCCATGAAAACTGCATCAACTTTATCAATTGTTTCTGCTACTTTCTGGAGATTAGCTGCTGTCATCGGCATCAATTGATGGTCGGAAGTGAACAGGATTTTTAGCCCAATTCCGGCTGCTGGTGTCGGAGAAAGGCTGAAAACTTTGCTGCTAACAGATTCACCCTCTTTGGTTTCGCTAGTCACTAGATAAGGAATGCGAACACCGGGCATTAAATTAGTAACTTCTGCTTCGTGGCGCCAGATGTGGCGGACATTTGGATTGTTATCAATTATGCCCCGTTTCATTTCATCGGAGATGTGCGAGTCTTTGTCTTCCCGAGTCCGGCTTAGCTTGGTAGTATTTGCAGTCGCAATTTTACTCAAGTTTTCGCCGTAAGCAACAATATTCCGAGTCCCAGAAAATTCGGTAAACCAAACAACTCGCACCGAGTTAGTTGTTGGAAATTGCAGAAACGGATCGGTTAAAAGTTTGGGTTTGTTGAGGAAAGATTGCATAATCAAACCTAGGAATAGGACAATCAAAATCAAAACAGCAAAAAACCACAGGTTGCGAGAAGAACCTTGGGATATTTCTGATTTTTCGGGCAATGGTGTTAACATAAGTTATTGTCATGAATCTGTCGGGGAGGGTTTCACCAGCAAAATATAACTCCCAACCTTAATATATAGCGGTTCTTAGAAAGATGAGATATGTTGTTGGGCTTGGGCCCTCTTAGTGGAACTGGTTATATAAGCTGTCAGTTATACCTCATCTTTTTGATAAAGGCTATATATACACCCGCCCCCGCTTTGAATTTTAGATTGCCAAAGTTATCAAAAAGTTAAGAAATTCTGAAAATATCTCAGATATCACAAACCGGGTGAATCTCACTTTTGAAGAGGGCGAAGCATGACCGCAGATAAGTTATTAGTTATAATCTCATATTGAATGCGGTCATGCTTCGCCCCTACACATATATTTGCCAAACATGAGATGCACCCTGAGGTATTCACCAATTAATTAACAATTACAAAATCCCCCAATCCCCCAATCCCCAATCCCCCCAATCTAAAATCTCAAATCGAATGACTCACCACCTTCTCAAAGCTAACTGCAAAACCGTACACTTAGGCGGTTTCTCTCCCAAGCTAGAACCTGCTTTAACTGTCGATTCGGGCGATCGCATCGATATCGAAACCTATTCGGGGTATTATGTTGCTGACAAGGCCCCGCCGGAATTTCTGACGCCGGAATTTTTAGATATCTGTCAGAATTTACCTGATAACCGCAAAGTCGGCCCGGGCCCGCACTTGCTAACAGGCCCGATTTATGTTAATGGGGCCGAACCCGGAGACGTTTTAGAGATTCACATCGAAAAAGTTTACCCAAGTTTACCAGTAGGATTCAATGCGATTCGCGCTGGTTGGGGAGTTTTACCTACATATTTTCCCGATCCTAAATTGCGGTTTATTCCCCTAGATTTAGAACAAAAGATTGCGGAATTCCCGGCAAATAGCGGTGTCAAGATTCCCCTGCATCCATTTTTCGGAATTATCGGCGTTGCAGATTTTGAAATCAACCGTTCTTCTATTCCTCCACAACGCTACGGCGGCAATATGGACAATCAGGAATTGCAACCAGGAACGCGGTTATTTTTACCTATTGCGGTGCGCGGGGGTTTGCTGTCAATCGGCGATGGACATTCGGCACAGGGAGATGGTGAAGTTGATGGTACGGCGATTGAAACTTCGATGAATGGGACTATTCAAATCATCTTGCGTAAGGATTTATTTTATATATTTCCGTTTGCGGAAACTCCTACTCATATTGTAGTTATGGGTTTTGGTCAAACATTAGATGATGCCTTTGATATGGCGGTAAGACAGGCGGTTAATTGGCTACAAAAGTATGCCGGTTTTCAAGAAGAAGATGCCTATGTTTTCTGTTCCCTCGCGGTCAATTTTCGGATTACTCAGGCTGTGAATAATCCCCGCAAAGGAGTTCACGGAATGATACCTAAGTCGATTTTGCCCAACGTGCAAATTAAGGATCGCTGGCGGTGATGTGGTATGATAACAGCCGATCGCCAAAACAACCTCGATCGCGATCGCACAAATTACCCAAATTTGTCACTGCGGTGGCTCGATCGCGATCGCACCACCGCTCAAAATTCAGCTTAAGATTAGGATAGGTTGCAAATTCTCTCTAAATGGACTCCATGAAAAACCAGACTGACGATTCTGCAAAACAAGATTTAGTCGATCGAGCTTTTGGAAGTCCAGCCATCCCAGATCCGACAGCGTGGGTGGACGAACATTATTTTCTGGCTAATTTTGCCAATACTCTCGCCCACCTCCAAGAAAATTTATCTGATGACAGTTGCGAAATCGGCGAGAGTGCTGAGTCTGATCAGACGAGATTGTTGCTTGACGCTAAGATTAGAGATATATTGAGAGCTAATTTTAGCGATGACTGTTGGCAGTATGTCGAAAGTTTGTTGTGAGTTTGGTAAAATTTATCAATATTTGTAGGTTGATAAATTTGGAGCGTCAATTAAGCTGTTGCAGATTTAAATTGTCTATTTCAACCGATAATTGAAAATTATTAAATTGTTTCCCGTCTTCGTCGGGGACATTCCTCGATTAATTGTAACTTTTTATACTTTAGGTTTGCCGAAATGGCGATCGCCAGGAATTGCGAACGATCGCAAAAACTCAGCACTTTCTTCGGGTAAAGCAGTATTGATAAACATCCCGCTACCCAACTCAAACCCAGCCTGTTTAGAAACTCTGGGAATAATTGCCATATACCAGTGAAAGTATTTAGTCGCCCGTTCGGCTGTTGGGACAGATCGAATATTATAATTGTAATCAGGATCGTTCAATCCGTAATAAAGTTTAGCAAGTACAGTTTTCAAAGTATAAGCAAGATCCGTGATTTCTGCATCAGTAATGTCATCAAACGAAGAGGAATGGCGGCGCGGAAAAATCCAGATATGAAACGGCGAAAGTGCAGCATAGGGGATAAAAGCCACAAAATATTCACTCTCGAAAATCACTCTTTCACCAGACGCTAATTCATCTTCCAAAGTGCGGCAAAACAGACATTCTCCCGTGTCGTCAAAATAGCGAACTGCTGCATCAATGCGACTGCGAAATAGGCTGGGGACAACGGGCGTAGCTGCTATTTGGGAGTGAGGGTGTTCGAGGGAAGTTCCGGCACTTTCTCCGTGATTTTTGAAGATAATAATTGTTTCAATATGGGGATACTTTCTGATCTCTATATAACGCTGTCGGTATACTAAAAGTATGTCTGTTACTTCTGTAACGGTCAACAAAGCTGTCGTCAAATCGTGTCGCGGGTTTTCGACAATTACTTCGTGAACGCCGATTCCCGCCATCGTGCGGTGAATTCCCGATGATATTCTCATCCATTCTGCTGTCGGGGAGAGGGCCGGATATTTGTTACCAATTGCGCGGACTTTCCAGCCAGTGCGATCGCCCAAACGGCAAGTTTCTACTGTGCCATCTTCCTCATTTCCCACGCAAAACGGGCAATCGGCGCGGTGTTGGGGTAGGAATGCGGGTATTTTTTTGGTGTTGGCGAATTGGTCAGGTCTTTTTGCGCGTTCCGTGGCGATGATTACCCAATCTCTGGTAATTAGATTTTGTCTAAGTTCAGACATTTTCTTACCTTTAGTTTTAGGGTTGAGTCGTTTTTTATGGTAAGATAAAAGATTGGCTGATGTCACGGGTAACTGTAAATTTTTAACAAATCTTGACTTGAATATGTCTGTAAATCTGCGTGGGTGCGATCGGCAAATTCAAAATAAACGCGATCGGACTTACGCACGGGTGGTCAGAAACCGGGTTTTTGCGAGAATACTGCATTACAGTCGCAGAAACCCATAAAAACCCGGTTTCTTGGGTTTTGATGCGTAAATCGTATAAACTTAACAACAGTTTTAACAAGTGAAAAATCAGAATCAAAACCATCCGCGTACATCAGCGGTTAAAATTTCTCACCCAGCCATTCTCTCCCCCTCGCCAACAATTCGTCCAAAGTTTCCACGGGCCAAAACAGCACTTTTCCATCCTGGGAACCAGTTATTAAAAACTTCCCGTCCCGACTAAAACAAATACTATAAATCGGAATTTTCAACTTCACAAAATCTGCCTCACCTTTGAGTAAATTTCCCTGATAGCCGTTAAAATCCGCTAGTAAATTTCCTTGTAAGTCCCACAATTTAGCGGTGCCGTCAATTGAAGCAGTGGCGATCTTATCTCCTGTGGGGCTAAAACTGACACTTGTTATCGAGTCATTATGTTCGGCGAAAGTTACCAAAAACTTCCCTTGTAAGTCCCACAATTTCGCGGTTTTGTCAGATGAGGCAGTGGCTATCGCATCTCCTGTGGGGCTAAAACTAACACTATTTACCGAGTCATTATGTCCTGTGAAAACTGTCAAGCAGTTGCCTTGTAAATCCCACAATTTGGCAGTGCCGTCTTGTGATGCAGTGGCTATCGTATCTACTGTGTGGCTAAAACAAACACTGTTTACCCTGTCATTATGTCCGGTGAATGTTACCAAGCAGTTGCCTTGCAAGTCCCACAATTTGGCGGTTTTGTCAAATGAGGCTGTGGCGATTATTTCTCCATTCGGGCTAAAGCTGACGCTATTTACTGAGTCATTATGTCCAATGAATGTTACCAAACAGTTGCCCTGTAAGTCCCACAATTTAGCGGTTTTGTCTTGTGAGGCAGTAGCAATCGCATCTCCATTCGGGCTAAAAATGACACTATTTGCGCGGTAATTCTGCCTGGTTAAGGTAAAAGCGACCAAGCAATTTCCCTGCGAGTCCCACAATTTGATAGTTCCGTTAGTTGAGGCAGTAGCCAGCAGGTCTTGAGTCGGGTTATAACTTATGCTTGTTATCGGCACTTCATATGCTTTGAAAATGACGAACAAGTTGTCCACCAATTGAGTGGATCTATTAATTGAATTTCTTACCAGGCGATTGTATCCGGTGAAAGTGACCAAGCAGTTGCCCTGCAAATCCCACAATTTGGCGCTGCCATCTTTCGAGGCAGTGGCGATCGCATTTCCATTCGGGCTAAAACTGACAGTATTTACCGATTCCTTATGTCCGGTGAATGTTACCAAACAGTTGCCCTGCAAGTCCCACAATTTGGCTGTGTCGTCTTTTGAGGCAGTGGCGATTGCATTTCCTTTCGGGCTAAAACTAACGCTTGTTACAGAGTCATTATGTCCGGTAAAAGTGAGCAAGCAGTTGCCTTGCAAGTCCCATAATTTGGCAGTTGTGTCAGATGAAGCAGTAGCGATCGCATCTCCGTTTGGACTAAAACTGACGCTATTTACTAGGCGAGTATGTCCGGCAAAGGTGACCAAACAATTGCCATGCAAGTCCCATAATTTGCCAGTGTTATCTCTTGAGGTAGTGGCAAGCGTGTCTTGAGTCGGGCTAAAACTAACACTTGTTACCGAGTCATTATGTTTAGTAAATGTTAGCAAACAGTTGCCTTGGAAATCCCATAATTTGGCGGTATTATCTCTTGAAGTAGTAGCGATTGCGTTTTGCGTCGGGCTAAAACTAACGCTTGTTACCCAATCACGATGTCTGGTGAAAGTTTGTAAGCAGTCGCCCCGTAAGTCCCACAATTTAGCGGTACGGTCATCTGAGGCCGTGATGAGTACATTTTCTGTGGGGCTAAAACTGACACTATTTACCGAGTCATTATGTCCGATGAAAGTGAGCAAGCAGTTGCCCTGCAAGTCCCACAATTTGGCGCTTTTGTCATCTGAAGCAGTAGCGATCGCATCTCCATTCGGGCTAAAACTGACACTATTTATCCCGCCATTATGTCCGACAAACTGGCGCTTTTCGCGGATTTTAGTGAGAATTACCTGCAAAGCTAACAGAGGACTGGTAGTGGGATATTCCGAAAGCGGGGGATTGTCTGGTATCCACTTCTTTAAATCTTCTCCTGCTTTGATAGCTGCTCGTAAGGCTGCTATTTGCTTTCCCCCCAACTGAAAAAGCTTTAACGCATCGTATCCGGCTTCTTCAATTTTGAGAACTTCTCTAACTTGTCTGCGGGTTTCTTTCAATAATTTATTAGATGTCCTCAATTCTTGCCGTTCATCAGCTTGACTGGCATCTAAAAAATCATTATCCTCATCGCTTAAACGTTTCCCCACTTTCCACTGCAACGCATCATCCAATGCTTGACCGTGCAACAATCGCGAAGTATCTTCACGTTTTGAGGCGATCCAAGCGGCGAAATTTTCCTGGTAAGGGCGGAGTTTCGCTAATTCTTGCTGTACCCAATCGAGGTCAAAAATAGTGGCGTATATGCGGTTGTAAACTTGTAGATATCCGTTGCGTTTGACAACTAATCCTGAGAGTTGTAACTCCATTTGGTCGGGACTGTTATCGGCGGCGACCCCCCCCAGCCCCCCCTTGGTAAGGGGGGGAGTAAGAATGCTATCTGTCCCCCCCCTTGGTAAGGGGGGGTTAGGGGGGGTAATAATTTGTTGGTAGATGCCGAGGAGTTGGCTGGTACGCTGTTGGTTGCTGAGGATGCGATCGCGAATTGTGCCTAGATGTTCGGGATTGTCGTTCTCCTCCCAACTGTTAATGATGTAAGCTTGTACCAGTTCAGCAATGTCAGGATTGCAGGTTTGCGATCGTTCTAGGACAATTTTACAAAGTTTTTGAGTCAAAAAAGGTTGTCCGCCCGTCCAGTCTAGAATCTCATTTAAAACGTGAATTGGGCGATCGATTTTTCCCTCTAAACCTTTCGCTAAAGGTGCAGCTTGTTCCTTAGTGAAACCCTTTAATTCAATAGCTTGACCGATATTAAATGGCGTGCGTTTTTTATCTTGAATCAAATCTGAAGGTGTTGCTACGCCCAACAGACAAAAGGTAAGGCGTTGATAAGCAGGATTTTCACCACTTTGACCTTGATTGTGGCAAGCACGAATATAAGCAAAAAAGTCATCACTCGGAAACTTCAGACTAAGAATGCTATCAATTTCATCAATAAAAATTACAATGTTCTGGGAAATGCGTTTCAGGAGGATAGAATCGATAAACTCTGCCAAACGATCCTGCGGTGACAGCCAATCAAACTCGCTCAACCAGTTTTTGAGATTGACATCCAGCGATAATTTGCGATTGAGATTTAACAAAATACTATTGTACCACTTTTCCGGGGTAGTTAACTGAGTTCCCTTTGCTGAAACATCTATTTCAACACAAGCTATTCCCTCTTGCTTCAGCCGATTCATCACTTGTACGCGCAAGCTGGATTTACCAGTCTTCCGCGAATTAAAAACATAACAAAACTTACCTTTTTTCAATTCTTCATACAATTGTTCGTCAGCTTCTCGCTTGACATAAGTTTGGGTATCAATGCCCAAAGTAGCTTCACAAATATATTTGTAAGTCATTCATCCCCCCGATTAATTAAAATTTAGTTGATCCGAAAAATATTGCCGGTACAAATCACACCGAGGCAAACAATCATTTTTATCAACTAGCACCAATCCCATACCTTGCAATTTAAAAGTTGCGTTGGTATCAAGTCGCACGGGCTGTGTTGTAGCGACAACTTGAGAGTAAGCAGCTTTTAGTTGAGGGTTTTTACAAAGTTCTCCCCACTGTTCTCGTAAATGATTGATAAATGGACTGGCTTCTGTAGCAGCAATTTCCAAAAGTTGATCGAGGGAATATTGCTCTTTTTTGAGACAAACAAAAGCTTCTTGGATTAGATAAGGATGTCCGCCAAACATTGTCATAATTTTTTCAGTATTATCTAAATCAAACCTTTGAATTTGATAGCAACTTGCCAAATAACTAACTTGTTTAGGAGTGAAATCAAGTAAAGTTTGAGTTAATCCCACACCATTCAGAGGAGAGTAGTTGATATCTAAGGAACCGTAAACATTGGTTGAGTGAACAAGAATCAACCGCAAGTTTTTCCAAAGATAGGCAAATTCATTTCCCTCAACGTGCAGTTGACTCCAACATCTCAATAACTCACAAAAATCAATTCGGAAAGATTCTTGCTCGAAAACGCGATCGACATTTTTTAAAGCCAGTACCAAAGGTTGAGTCCGATCTTTTAGCAAGTAGTCCTCAAAGTAGGTTTGAGTATTAGTATGTTCGTCAAACTCATCGCTATCCCAATGTTCGGCTAATTTGTTTTCTAAACCCAAAGATTTGCCCATACTTTTGCACAGCCATTTTAGTAATTCCTCATAATTTAACAAAACGCTACTTGTTGCTTTTGTAAAATCCAAAATAACGGCTTGATAATTATGAATTTTAGCGCGATCGAGGATTCGGTTCAATAGTAAAGTTTTCCCCGTATATTTAGGTGCTTTAATCCGAATAACTGCTCCCGGTTCTAAGATTTTATCACAGCATTCAGATTCGATCGGGTGACGCTCTACATAAGGCACTTGTAATACTTTTGGAGTTTCTGGCAGTTTTTTGCCGAACTTAATTAATAATTTTTCGCCAACTAATTGAGGCTTGTGGTTGATAAATAATTCAATCAAGTCATCGCGTTGAGTATATGCACCTGGTTTATTTTCAACCCCAAACAATTTGCAAATCTTTGAGATATTGGAAGAAACCGCCGTTCGATCTTTATATAAAACTTGAGAGATTTCCGGATCCAATCGACCTTCCAAGAACATCTCTAGCACTGAATGCTGTGTAGGAGTAATATTTTTATAGATAGCCTCAAACTCATGTTCTGTCATCTTCCCCATTCCACCTCAACCTCGATCGCGATTCTTTCTCTTAAAGTAGCATAACTCAGGGCTTGAGGGTAGTTGTCCTGTCAATATCTCGTTAATTTTCACAATTTTATAAGTCAAAAGTAATTTGTGAGTTTTTTTTCACAAACTCTTTCACAAATTATTCAAAGCCAACTCACAAGCTATCCAAAAATTTACCTAGCAACTAATTTGTGAGTCTAAATTAACGATCGCCCGCGAGTAGAAAAGAGCGCGCTATCGTGGGAAACATAGAGAGATAGGTAAAACGATGAAACTCGAAAAACAGAATTTAGACAACAAGCCTAAATTAACTAAAAAGGTAAAGCAAGTGAAAAAATCTAACAATTCCAATATCAAGTGGTGGACGAAGGAATTTGTACTACCGATCGCAAAAATCCTAATTCCGTTATTGATCGTAACTGGCAATACTGAACAACCGCCAAATCCTGTACAACCGACAAACCCACCCATTGAGCGCACGACGACTCCACCATCAAAATAACATCAGATGCGATCGCTCCTAATCTAAGAAACCGGGTTTCTGCGATAATTTACGCATCCTCACGAGATTTTGCAAAGAAACCCGGTTTCTGACTCCGCGCGCGATCGCTCTAAGCCAACTGTAACTGCACATTCTGCAACTTGCAAATCGCCTTCAACACTTGCGCCAATAAGAGCGATCGCTCCCTATCAATCAAATTCAATTCCGGTAAAATCTGATAAGTACAAGGATTTCCCCGCGTCACCCGCACAAACCGATAACTTTCGCCATTCGTTGTCAATCCCCAAACTGAGGATTGCTGCTGCAAACTCTTATAAGTATAAGTCAGCAATTGCGGCAAACCGGCCAAAGGGGCGATCGCACTATTTTTCGCCTCTACTACCAAAATCCAAAACGGTGTCGCCCCTATCTCCGCATCCGGCTGATTTACTGCTAAAATATCCAGCCGCCCTTTAATTAAAGTATCCTTATCTTCAACTTCAATGGGTATGCTATCCTCCATTGTCAGCACGATCGGAATATCAAAAAATCCTGTTAATCTCATCAAAGGTGAAAGCACTAAAAACTTAACGAGTTCTTCTGAAACTTTTCCAGCGGATAGGTATCGTCGAAAGTCATTTCTAAGTTTCAATAGTTCCTGCTGTTCTGATTCTGTCAGCGGTTCCAGAGAGAAAAAATCAGTGAAACCTTCTCCTTCTAACTCTTCGAGTTTGAGAAGATGGCGAACGTCATTTAACGAAAGTTGGCTTGCTTCTAAATTTTGAGTCATGGCTTTTGTGCGATCGGCCTTTCCTGTAAAATATATGGCAGATTTGATATAATCTAATATTATCACTTTTCATTACCTTTTCACATCAGTCTATTTCTTACACCCTAGATTACCAGGAGTAACTATGAAAGCAATTAAAGTGATGGCAACGATCGACAACGGACAATTATACGTTGATGAACCGCTAAATTTAGAGCAAAACAGCAGAGTAGAAGTAATTGTGCTGGTTCCCGAAGTTACAGAAAGTAATGAAGATGAGCAATCTAAAGAAGAAATTTTAGCAGATTTACGTCAAGCTTGGCATGAAGCTATGACCGGAAAAACGATTCCCGTTGCCCAAATCTGGGAGGGAATTGATGATGTCTGAGCAACCATCTATCCAAGTTGAAGCTGCACCAACGTTTACCAGAAACTTACGCAACCTCGCCAAAAAATATCGCAGTATTCGTAACGATATACAACCAGTCATCGAACAACTTGAACGGGGAGAGTTACCTGGCGATCGCATATCTGGGATTGGTTACGAGGTTTTTAAAGTAAGAGTCAGAAATACCAATATTCAAAAAAAGGTAAAAGTGCTGGCTATCGTCTGATTTATTATGTCAAAACTGAAAATGGAATTATTTTACTGACTGTTTATACAAAATCTGCACAAGCTGATATTCCAGCCGATGAAATTATGGGCATCATTTTAGAATACGAACGGCGTGCAGGTGAAGATGAAGAAGATGCCTAAATTTTGGGTCATGGCTTTTGTGCGATCTTCTGTTCAGGTATTATAATAGTATAAAACCTTATCCCAATCAACAAACTATGCAACTTGAAGACTACTTCAACTTCCTCAGACCTGACGATATTCGGCTCAAAGGTTCCCGCATTGGCATCGAAACCATTCTTTACGAATACCTGTTTCGCGCTCGAACTCCCGAAGAAATTGCCAACATTTATACATCCCTCACCCTCGAACAGGTTTATGCAACAATTTTGTACTACCTGCACAACAAAGAAGCAGTCGGTAAGTACATAACTGAATGGCTGGAATGGGGCGAAAAAATGCAAGAAGAACAGCGCCGCAATCCTCGTCCAGTATATGAAAAAATCCGCAAATTGAGAGCAGCAAGAGATGCAATGAGAAAAGCTGATGGCAATCCAGTATCTGTTTGATGAAAATGTCGCTCCTGCGTATGTTAACCAAATTCGCAGGCGCAATCCCGATATAGTTGTTCTAGCAGTGGGAGAACTAACAGCACCTGCTAAAGGAACTCTCGACCCACAAATTCTCATTTGGTGTGAAATTCACAATTTCATTCTCGTTACCAACAACCGCCGCTCTATGCCAGTTCATTTAACAGAGCATTTAGAGCAAAATCGCCATATCCCAGGAATATTTATCCTGAATACCAAGATGAGTATCGGTCAAAATATTGACGAACTGATTTTGATTTATCAAGGCTCGTTTGATGATGAATATCAAGATAAAATTGAGCATTTACCGCTACCGTAATTTCTAATACAGTCCCAATACTTACAAAATCTTCCAAAGTCTTAAGGAAAATAAACATACTTTTCCCCCAATTTATGCACACAATAGCTAAAAAGAGTAACTGAACTAAAAACTAACAGCGATGTCACAAGATACCATCGAATCAATTCTGCAAGAAAAACGCCTATTCCCGCCCACGGCAGAATTCTCCGAAAAAGCTCACGTCAAAAGCTTAGAAGAATACCGCGCCCTCTACGAAAAAGCGAAAGCCGACCCCCAAGCATTCTGGGCCGAACTCGCTACCCAAGAATTAGACTGGTTTCAAAACTGGGATACCGTACTCGACTGGCAGCCACCTTTTGCTAAATGGTTTGTCAATGGCAAAATTAACATTTCTTACAATTGTCTCGATCGCCATTTAACCACCTGGCGCAAAAACAAAGCCGCCCTCATTTGGGAAGGCGAACCCGGAGACTCCCGCACCCTGACTTACGCCCAACTCCACCGCGAAGTCTGTCAAATGGCTAACGTCATCAAAGAATTGGGTGTCCAAAAGGGCGATCGCGTCGGCATTTATATGCCCATGATTCCCGAAGCTGCGATCGCCATGTTAGCCTGTGCCAGAATCGGTGCAGTACACAGTGTTGTTTTCGGCGGATTTAGTGCTGAAGCTTTGCGCGATCGCCTCAACGACGGCCAAGCAAAACTCGTCATCACCGCAGACGGCGGCTTCCGCAAAGACGCAGCAGTCGGGCTGAAAGTACAAGTAGACAAAGCCCTCGCCAACAACGCTGCACCCAGCGTTACCAATGTTCTCGTCGTCCAGCGTACCAAACAAGAAGTGCAGATGGAACCAGGGCGCGATCGCTGGTGGCACGAATTGCAAAAAAACGCCTCCGCACATTGTCCCGCCGAACCGATGGATAGCGAAGATATGCTATTCATTCTCTACACTTCAGGAAGTACCGGAAAACCCAAAGGTGTCGTCCATACAACGGGCGGTTACAACCTTTATACCCACATGACAACCAAGTGGATTTTTGACCTCCAAGACACCGATGTTTACTGGTGTACCGCAGACGTAGGCTGGATTACAGGCCACAGTTACATAGTCTACGGCCCCCTTTCCAACGGTGCGACAACTGTCATGTACGAAGGTGCTCCGCGCGCATCGAATCCTGGCTGTTTTTGGGATGTAATCGAAAAATACGGCGTCACTGTTTTCTACACCGCACCAACAGCAATTCGCACCTTTATGAAGATGGGCGAAGAGTTGCCGAATGCTAGAGATTTGTCATCTTTGCGATTGTTAGGAACCGTCGGCGAACCCATAAATCCTGAAGCTTGGATGTGGTATCAGCGGGTAATTGGCAACTCTAATTGTCCGATCGTAGATACTTGGTGGCAAACCGAAACAGGCGGAATTATGATTACTGCTTTGCCCGGTGCAATTCCCACTAAACCAGGTTCTGCAACGCTTCCTTTCCCCGGAATTGTTGCCGATGTTGTTGACCAAGATGGCGAACCTGTAACTAATGAAAGCGGCGGTTATTTAGTTGTGAAACATCCTTGGCCGGGAATGATGCGGACTCTTTACAACGATGCCGATCGCTTCCGCCGCACTTATTGGGAATATTTGCACCCAAAAGATGGCGAATTCGTGTACTTTGCGGGGGACGGCGCGCACAAAGATAAAGACGGTTATTTCTGGGTAATGGGCCGCGTTGATGATGTGATTAATGTTGCCGGACACCGACTCGGGACGATGGAAGTTGAATCGGCTTTGGTGTCCCATCCAGCGGTGGCGGAAGCTGCGGTTGTTGGCAAACCCGACGAGATTAAAGGTGAGGAAATTGTTGCTTTTGTGACACTGGATAACTCGCAGCAGCCTAGCGACGCATTGGCTAAGGAGTTGAAGCAGCACGTTGTGAAGGAGATTGGGGCGATCGCCCGTCCCGGAGAAATTCGATTTACCGATGCTTTGCCAAAGACTCGCAGCGGCAAGATTATGCGGCGTTTGTTGCGTTCTTTGGCCGCTGGTTTGGAGGTGACGGGGGATACTTCAACTTTGGAGGATCGGACGGTTTTGGATAAGTTGCGGGCTGATTCCTAGGGGTATTTTTGCGATCGCAGATTTAGGCAGATGAACGCAGATGAACGCAGATAAGATTTACATCTGCGTTCATCTGTGATTGAATTGCGATAGCAACTGCCACATCAGTTAGGGCATAATTAAGAAGAGTGAATATATCCCCAAACCCCTCACCGTAGACAATCTAACTATTAACTGTCAACTGTCAACTGTCAACTGTCAACTGCTATAAGTCATACCGCTGTATTTTTGAACGGGAGATAGAGGAATGAGTCAGATGTGGACTGAAGAGCAAATCAGACAAATAATCCCAGATATTGATTCACAGTTAGACGACAGCGATATTCCAACGGTGATTATCAAGGGTGAAGGTAGCAGTATTTTTATCTCCTTTGAGAACCGTCGCGAGATTGAATTTTTGATTGCCCAATTATCTAACCTACTGATTCATCACGAGGAATTGGATCTGGGAGTTACTGTTAAGGGGTATGTGACAACATTTGGTGAGTATAGCTCTCAATAGGCTGCAACACTACTTATGAAATAAAACGGCTTTGGATAAGTTTCGGGCTGATTCGTAGGGCTGTGAAACCGCAGATTCAGGCACAATAACGCGGATAAACGCAGATAAGATTAGATCTGCGTTCATTTGGGTTCAGTTGTTAATTAACTTATTTGCCGCGCCAGAGATGAACGGCATCGGGGTTAATTTGCAACCTTAATTGCAACCAATCTTCTAGCAAGTAGTCATCATCGACTGCTTCAGAATGTTGTTCGTCTTTGAGAATTGCTAAGACGTGAACTCCTGACGGATAGTTAACATGACGAATTTCTGGGTCATATCCTAAGTCTTGAATTTTTGCCAGAATATCATCTACAGCACCGGCTACAGTTAAATCGACGGCCAGAATAATTTGACCGAGTTTAGCACCAGGTTTTACACACTCCAGAACAGCCATTATTCTTTCTCCTTGTAGTTGCAACGGTACACTTGAGGGCGATTTTCGACTTTTCGGGGTTGAGTTACAGATTCTAATTCAACCTGGTAGCAGCTCGTTTTTGGCACTCCTGTTTCGCTTGCTTGGGGTTATCCGCTAAAATCGGCTCATCCCAGCGTTCTGGTTCTTTTTCTGGATCTTGAATCATAATTAAATAGCTCCTTTGTTGGACGTTCAACTTCGGGGAAGTCGTCTTGGCATGGTGCGGCAACATTCTGCCAAGGCGCATTTCTCTGCTAGAATTGTACTGCATTTTTTAGTATAATTGCAGTATGAGTAAAAATGTTAAAGTTCTAACCATCCGGCTGCCTGAAGTAGAAATGCTTCGCCTAGAAGCTTATTGCGCGAACAGCGGTAGAACAAAAACCGATGTGATTCGCGAACAAATTAGGAATTTAAAAGTTGAAGATAAGTTGCTTTACCCAGATTGATAACCTTGGTTCATTTACTGGCGATCGCCCGTCCCGGCGAAATTCGATTTACCGATGCTTTGCCGAAGACTCGCAGCGGCAAGATTATGCGGCGTTTGTTGCGTTCTTTGGCTGCTGGTTTGGAGGTGACGGGGGATACTTCAACTTTGGAGGATCGGACGGTTTTGGATAAGTTGCGGGCTGATTCCTAGGGGTATTTTTGCGATCGCAGATGCAGGCAGATTTAGGCAGATGAACGCAGATATAATTTTATCTGTGTTCATCTGCGGTTTTAGATATAAAAATCAGCCAGCATATCGATCGTCTATGAATTACTTAGCACATCTTTTTTTATCCGATCGCACGCCAGCATCGCTGATTGGCAACCTCTTAGGCGATTTTGTCAAGGGTTCGGCAGTAAATCTTTACCCCGATGCAATTAGAAGCGGCATCGATTTGCACCGAAAAGTCGATCGCTACACCGACTGTCATGTCATAGTGCGATCGAGTAAAAGCCTTGTTTGCTCCCAAAGGCGCAGGTTTGCGGGAGTGCTGATTGATATGTTTTACGACCATTTCTTAGCTAAAAATTGGCTGGAATATTCAGAAGTTCCGCTGCCAGATTTTGCTCGTGGCGTCTATCAAGTTTTGCAAGACAGTCGAGATATATTGCCGGAATCGCTCCAGCAGATTGTGCCAACAATTATCGCCCGCGACTTGCTGTGTTCCTACCGGGAAATTGGTGGCATAGATATTGCTCTCAATAGAATGTCGGCAAGAATCAAGTGGACTAATAACTTAGCAGATGGCATAGAAGATTTAACAGTTAATTATCAGCAGCTTGAATCAGATTTTCGGGCTTTTTTCCCAGACTTGATAAATTACGCAGCCACTTGCAAAAATCAATATCAAAAATACCAACACTAATCCGTAGGGTGCTTGTGGGCGCACAAAGCGTTATATATCCGTTAGCGGACAGAGCGCCTCACTCCCAACCCATTGCACTCAGCAGCAAACTCATGTACACTTTAGCCAATATGTGAATCAAATCTCAAGCCTAACAGGGTGCGAAATATGGCAACCAGAATTCCGAACCTGCAAATAACTCAAGTAGTTGATGGAGATACTGTCAAAGTTGCTCTCAACGGCAAAACCGAGTCTCTGCGGCTGATTTGCGTCGATACAGAAGAAAGTTACTCTCACACTTCAAAGCCTGTAACTGTCGCAGGGAAAGCAGCTTCGGAAATGGCTAAACAATACTTCGCTACAGCAAATGGTGGGCTTGCTAAAATTGACATTGAATTTGATACAGACGATCCGGTTGAAATTGCTCTAGAAAAACACCGTGACAACTACGGACGCCTCTTATGTTACGTACATAAAGATGGAGAAAATTACAATCTAAAACTGATTAAAGAAGGCTGGAGTCCCTACTTTATGAAATACGGGCGATCGCGATTGTATCACCGAAAAATGACCGAGGCAGAATCGGCTGCAAAAGCTTACAATCTGATGATTTGGAATCCGATTACCAATGCCAAAATTCCCTCTCGCAACTATGCTAATTTGCTGCCTTGGTGGTCGATGCGAGGCTCGATTGTAGAAGACTTTCGCTTGTCAGAAGCAAGGGCAGGAGCACTTTCTGTGAGATTGGACTACCCAAAAATCTTAGCCGCTTCCGAGGAAGCTAAATCTATTACTATTTTCTGCGACTTGCAGGCTGGGATTAATAAATGGATAGGCGGCAATGCCCTAATTTATGCGGGTTCAGTTTATCATAAATTAGATTTGTGGATACCCGATGCCGAAACTTATGAAATGGCTCCTTTGAAGCGATTGATTGAAAAGCGTTATGCAGGTCAAGGACGCGGTTACGTGTATATTAGCGGCAAGGTTGAACAGTACAAAAGCAAGCCTCAAATAATATTGAATAATATTAAACAGTTTTCTGACTTTCGGGAGCATCCCGGTTATGTAAATATCGGAATAACAATAGTCCGGACAGTTTTCAATGACCAACGGTAGAATGGGGGTTCTGGGTTCCAGCCTCTGTGAAATATTAACGGTAGAATGAGGCTTTGG